>CAJWHX010000066.1 GCA_913040875.1 uncultured Pseudomonadota bacterium
CTTTCCAATATCCTGTCATTGGATAAATTGCAATTTTTTTTCTATCTTTTATTTTGTCCCCAATAAAGTCTGGCATGTCTTTTTTAGTATTATATTCTAAAGACCTAATCATATCTGCACTTAAAACATATATTCCAGAATTTATCCAAAACGTTTTGTTTGGCTTTTCTTCAATTAAATCAACAAATTCATCTCCTTTAACAACACCATACGGTATATTAACTTCATGAAATTTTGTACACACCGAAATATCTGCTTTTTTAGCATCGTGCTGTTTTAATAAATCTGTGATATCCAAATCAGCTAATATATCTGCATTAGTAATAATATAATTCTTGTTGCTATAAACATTTTTTATTAAAGAAAGAGATCCGCATGTTCCAAGTGGTTCCTTTTCTCAAGTGTCTGCTGGACGATACCACAACTGTGCGCTAGACATCTCTGGTTCAATTGCATGTTGGGGAGATGACAGTCACGGACAAGTCTCCAACGTACCCACTGGTATATTTACATCAGTTGATTCAGGTCGAAACCACAGTTGTGCGATTGACAACAATAGAGATGTTCAATGTTGGGGAAATGATGACGATGGTCAGGTTAGTGCTATCCCAAGTGGAACTTTCTTAGATGTATCTGTTCAAGGAACCTACGCCAATGGCTCACATTCTTGTGCCATCGATACAAATAGAGAGATTCAATGTTGGGGTTCGAATGACAACGGCAAAGCGACACCACCAACTGGTCAGTTTCTACTGGTTGGTACCGGTGGACACCACAGTTGTGGTTTGGACGTGGCTGGTACTGTTCAGTGTTGGGGGGTAAACGATGGTTCGACATTTGATCATGGGCAAACGCCTCCTGCGCTGACCGACTTATTTTGCAACGATACTTCAGATAGTGACTGTGATGGTACGACTGTTTCCGATGACTGTGATGACAACGACTTTCACTCAACCATAATATCAGAAGATGGGGACTGTGACGGAACTCTGACCGCAGACGATTGCGATGATACCGACCCTAATTCTACAATCGTTGCAACAGATGGTGACTGTGATGGTTCATTGACTGCAGACGATTGCGATGACGGGGACAATACCATCCATTCTGGTGCTGCAGAGATTTGGTATGATGGTGTGGACCAAAATTGTGACGGTCTCAATGACTACGACCAAGATGGTGACGGTGAAGACTCCAGTCAACATGGTGGGAATGACTGTGATGATACAGATGCTGCATTGGGTTCTAGTCTGCTAGATCCAGACTGTGATGGGGTTATCTCAGAGATTTGTGATGACGGTGTCGACAATGACAACAATGGATTGATCGATTGTGAAGACTCTGCTTGTTTTACCTTTGCGACTTGCTTTGAAGATTGTGCAGATGGAACAGACAATGATGGTGATTTCCTTACCGACTGTGACGATGATGACTGTTGGGGTACGAGTTCTTGTACATCCGGATATACACTCATTCAGGATGCCGGAACCTTTAGTGAAGAAATCGATTGGTCATCTTGGGCTTCTATGTCAGGCTCGAGAATCGATCATGAACGAACCATCGATATCCATAATTTCGAAGGACGATTACGGGTCCCAACAGGTCCAAACAGTTTCGACCAATGTACTTGGACAGTGGATCACGTTCTCAATACGTATCATTACACCACCACTTGGTATAGGACCGAAGTGCATTACGGAGGCAGTGCGGGCAATCAAGGGTGGAACTCGGGTAGCCAAAGCAACTTAACGGAGATCCCACTTCAAAGAACAAATTTTGTTCTGGCTCCGAACTGTCCTTTTACAAGTAGTTCGATACAAAATCTTTTCTTGGGGGATGAACTTCGAGGTCATGAACATCAATGGAACAATGGAAATGCGATGCTCAATCATCTATTGTGGAATCCAACGCTCAATCAATGGATAGATTGGTACGCACCACAGGCTCTCGGTCCGCAGATATTTGGAGTTGGTGGAGTAAGGGCTGGTAACTCTTGGTACTCGTATAATTATTCGAACTGGGTAGGGGATGTTGATGAATTTCGTTCGTTTACTGTACCTGTTGAAGCCAATCACAAGATTGATATCTCCGTCGCTGTATATGATCAAGATGGAGATGGTGTTCTTGCCTCGGATGATTGCGATGATACGGACCCTAATTCTACAATCGTTGCAACAGATGGTGACTGTGATGGTTCATTGACTGCAGACGATTGCGATGACGGGGACAATACCATCCATTCTGGTGCTGCAGAGATTTGGTATGATGGTGTGGACCAAAATTGTGACGGGTTGAGTGATTATGACCAAGATGGCGATGGGATTGATCAAAGTACCGATTGTGTTGATACAGATGCGTCGATTTATCCAGGAGCTCCAGACGCTTGGTACGACGGTGTAGATTCAGATTGTGCTGGTGACAACGATTATGATCAAGATGGCGATGGTTTCGGTAGTCTTCAGTATTTACAAGGTGGGGATTGTAATGATGGTGATGCGTCAGTTAACCCAAATGCGACAGAATATTGTGACGGAATAGACCATGATTGTAATTTTCTAGACTATGAGCCGGGCTTAGTGACACACACTGATTCCAATGGTACTCAAAACAATTTGTCCAGCATATCTTCAACGCCTCGAAATGGGAACAGCAGTTTTGCAAACATTGCTGGTGGTCAGCTGGATATTTGTGAAGGTACTTATTACACAACAATCGTGGCTGACGAAGACTTAGAAATATATGGGCACGGAAGTGTAATCATTGATGGCGAGGATACAGATCCCGGTATTCATGTTGCCAATCCAAATAATTCTGGGGGCGTTGATGTTATCATTGACGGAGTTCATTCCGATAACTCTTACAACGATTATTACGGGACTATTCTATCGAATGGAGACTACATGACAGTAGCTGGTGGACTATCTTGTGTTGCAGGGAGTTCATTATATCCGGTTGGAATTCAGTTAAACAATGTGGAGTTTACAGGAAGCGAAGGTGGTCTTGGTGGTGCAATCTATTCAAGTCCGTGGTGTGATATTGATGCCACAAATCTGACGGTTCAGGGTGGTGTTGCCCAATACGGAGGGGCAATGTATGTTCGTGCTTCTCTTACAATGACGAATGCGGACTTAAACTTGAACAGCTCTTCTGGGAGTGGTGGTGCCATTTTCATTGATGGGAATAAGTTTACCCCCAATTACTCCAGCGGTGCGTCTGGTGATTCGATTCCATACGAAATAGTTGAAATTGAGAATTCAAATATCTCTTACAACCTTTCTGATGGCTACGGTGGTGGCTTGTATATTAAAGACATGGGAACAGTTTTGGATACTGTTACGATACAAGGCAATGTGGCAGATTATGGTGGCGGGATTTATCAAAGGGAAGCCAACACATTTGTATCAGACGGGTCTATTGAAGACAATATCGCAAATGTAGGCTCTGCTATTCGTCTATATGACAATGATGGAACAACCAATATGTTGACGTGTGCCGCTGCAGCACCGATCACTGGTAATTCTGGTCAGGCTGCAACTTCTGGCGCAGTTCACGTCACCGGAGCAGGAAGTGTCTTCACTAGTGAGAGCTGCATCATCGGTGGAAATTCCGGTACGTACGATGTCTATCAAACTGATTTGGGCGGTAGCGCGTACAGTTCTCAAGGTGGAAACTGGATCGACTTCTATGCAGATAGCAGCGTATCTTATGAAGATTGTATGGGTACTACTGACACAAATAGTGATGGCAATATTGGTTTCGACGATCCATACTGTACTCTCGATATGGGAACCAATGTGTTGTCTAGTCAACGGGTGAGGAACGTTGAGTTCAATTCATGTTCCAATTCAATGCCGGGTAACCCAATGGATTCATTTGTGGTTCCATATGGCGACCTTCACTCTAGTGGTTGTGTAACGACTGAGGTGTTGGCAGGTCATTCCAATGACATTTATGTGAGTGTATTGTCAGATACGTCGGAAGAAACCTGTGTAGCAAATGAGAATAATACTGGTGGAACTTCAAATACAGAGGTGAGTGTCTTTGTTGAGCGAAGCGAGGCTCTAACACCAAATTTAATAAGCACCCGCGTTTCAGTACCACGATCTGACCCAAGTAATGTACAAGTGTATACCTCAGTTGAACACGGTCAAGACTGCGACGGTAACTGTTGTTATGATGTATTGATGCTGGATGACTATGGCGACGGTTGGAATGGCGCTGAGCTTCAAATCTACGAGGGGTTCAGTGTGGTTGAAACATTGACCTTGGCAGATGGTTATCAAGGCTGGGGGACCTTCTGTATTGAAGCCAATCTTCCGTGGTTTCTCTATTTTGATGACACCAACCAATCATGGGATGACGGTGAGACTCTAGTGGTGATGCAAGGAAATAACTCTGGTGGGTCGACGACCATGTGTACCATTGGTACAGATATGGATGGTGTCGGTATTGTAACCGATTGTGCTCCCAATAACGGGGGAGTGATGTACTGTCAGTAAACTGCTTGACAGTATTGCAATGTTACTCTGAACGATGTTCCGTGTATTGGAGATCTTCGACTGGAAAGTTGCGGGTCTCCAATCGGTTTAGCAGCTCTTCTAATAAGTCTTCGTCAAGCACTGGGGTCCGAGCCAAGATCCACAATGTCCCAACACTGGCTACGGCTGCAAACTCATATGGTTCATCTGTCGTTGCACCATCTAGTTCGACGACATTATACGGTGCTTCAAATCCAAATCCAAAATCTACAAGCAGTTTGGCATAGCTATCATCGATGAATCTGGCAGAACCGCGGATGGTGTTTTCCTGACCATCGAGAGATCCCAAATAGCAACGATTGAAAACGTTGATACTAGTTTCATCTCTAAGTGTGTACTCAGCGGTGGTTCCCGAACACGAAGATTGCTGCGAACTGGGGGTCGACGCTATTTCGTACCAAAGTCCTAGATAGCGTGTGGGTTCAACAGACTCTACGGTTGTACTCCCATCGGTTGCCAGAGGAGCAAAAGATGGCGCCACAGTTACAGGAGCAGTATCCTTGGATTCGGGGGCAGAGCATGCAAAATGCAACAATAATAAAGGATTCATGATTTAACCTCAATAAATAACAATTGTTATATATCTTTGATTTGTTTCGAGACAAATTTAGTTCTATTTTGAATGAATATTTCTTCCTATCGTATACAATGACAGCAGATATTTACTTGGAGGCTTTTATGTTCGCATTAATCACACTGTTATCTTTCGCTCAGGCAGACGAGGCACACGACTCTGATGTATACGTACCTGGTACTGAAGAGCAAGCGAACAACGGTAATAAGAAACAAGGTGGCAATAAGAAAGGTGGCAATAAGAAAGGTGGTAACGGAAAAGGAAAGGGCAACGGAAAAGGTAAGGGTAAGGGTAACGGTCAAGGGAAGAAAAATCCCCAAGGCAATGGTCAAAAGAAGGGACCCAATGCTGGACAAAAAGGCCAACAAGGAAAAGGCAACGTTAAATGGAAGAAATATAAAGAAGAGCACAACGTCATCTTTAGACCTGAATTGGGGATGACAAGTATACGATTGGACTCACAAGACCAATCTGTGAGCGGAGCCTCCGTTGGTCTCAGTATTGGAAATGAGAAGACCAAACGTTTGAAAGCGGCCAATGTCGGTGTCTACAATCGCTCAAGAGTGTATGGTTCAGTGGGTATGGGCGGTTCGTTGAGTTCTTACGATTTACGTATGGGTAGTGTTGTGGGTGTCAAAGTGCTTCATGCGGAAGTGGAAGCTGGACTCGATTTGCTACGACATAAGGCCGATTCATCCCAAACCGATATTGTGGATTTTCAAGCCAGCAATGGTTTTGGGGTTCCGGTTCAGGCGTTGTTTATCTCTGATTTGTTTAAATTGAAAGTGGGTGCTGAACCACGTTGGTATTTTGATGGTCAGCCTCGTACAGCCGTGGATTGGGATTCTCATCCTACCGCTGGTGATTTACCGGTTGCTCCACTTGGAGATGAGTTCTCTTGGACGGTTGGATTTCGATCGGGGTTCTTTGGACTCTCTTATGAGCAACTGATGATGAATGGTGGGACGCAGCATATGGTCCTCTTCGGTCTTCAACGCTGATTTGAAGGGGGTAAATGGGTAAGAACCTGCCTTTGGAGTCGTCGCATATTGTGAATATAACTCCTTCGTCCTCATTCAAGTTCTTCCTCCATTTTCCCCTTTTCATATGGGGTGATCGGATGTGTCGGGATCGACCTGGTTTCGAAACCATCGAATAATGTGAATATAGCTTCTTAGTCCTCATTCAGATTCTTCCTCTATTTCCCACTCTTCAAATGAGATGGTTTGGTGTCTCGATATGAATACGGTTTTGGAGTTGTCGCATATTGTGAATATAGCTCCTTCGTCCTCATTCAGATTCTCCCTCTATTTCCCCCTCTTCAAATGGGGTGAGAGGGTGTTTTGTGCTGGATCTGGTCTTAGAGTTGTCGCATCTCGTTTGAATGATTCCGTGTCTTTGTTCGCAATGTACGGTTTGACATCGTAGATGAGTATTTGTATATTGGATGTGTATTTCGCTTTAGAACATGTTTCTTTTGAAATGTGTTCCGTGTGGTGTAGCACCATGCGAATCAGTTCTTTTACATCCTCCATAGACTCAATAGTTTAGGAGTGTTTGGTTTATAAACGACACCCCCTACGCTTAATAGGAAGAACACCGATATCAACGGACAGATACGATTATCGTTACCTTCATCTCCTTCAAACGATGCTAGCATCCTTCAAATGATATAAAGGTAACGATAATCGCATCTGACACTGTTTTCCTGACCATGGTTAAAACCATAAAACAGCTTCCGTTCCTATCGGTGTCCTTCCAATATAGAGTATGGAGTTTCGTTTAAGCTAACCAAACAAACAAGAGTCTATCCCAAGACCCGTACGGAAATACAATTCCCGGTTTTTGAACTGGGACCTTTTGTTTTTTTATGGTCCAATTTGGCGATACTAGACAAACTTTTGGGGTTGGATTGTAGAAAAAAAATAGCAAACAGCCCTTGTCAAAATTTAGATGGTGTTCAAAATATAACTGTCAACGTTAAGTTGATATTCTACTTTAAACTTTACTTTTCACTAAATATATTTTGAGGTTTGCCATGCATTCTCTATTTTTTCACAACCCTTTATCCCACACCAATACAACTCGAAACACCCCGCACACAGATGCAGACATTTATGAAAATGAACATGCATTTTGGCTTGAACTGGCTGTACCTGGATTTGATAAAGAGGATTTCACCATCTCCGCTTCAGAGCATCAGTTGGTGTTGAAAGCTGAACGGACACGGACCATTCCAGAAGCATTCTCAAAGATTCAAGAAGGCTCGTTGGTCACTAGTTGGGAACGATCGTTCCGTTTCAAGCAACCCATCAATGCTGAGTCTGTTGAAGCGCTTGTTACAAACGGTGTACTGACATTGACCATTCCCAAGAAAACCCAAGAGTTCTTGGTTTCAGTACAGGCTCGATAGTTACGCGATCTCTGATTTTGGTTGCCAACCCATCAGGAAGAAGTGCCACAAGAGGGAACTTTGACTGGGAGTGACGATGCGATGTGCAACACCATCGATTCGAAACTGCAAGAGGTTGGCAATCTCTACTGAGATACCAGTGATCTCTTCATGAGGTACCTGCCATACGTCGTTTGGAGTGGTGATTTTCAATCCCTCGACGGTAAGTTCTAAAGTGCCCTTGTGGAACAGTTCCATTTTTTTGGTGTCTGTATTTCGTTTGAGAATGGTTGCTTCTGGACACGATAGGGCAACGCCCGTCTTGTCGAATGTGCTTTCATCTAGCTTTGGATTGTCTCCAAAATGTTGGGCGATTCGGTCAAATGCTGTAGCAACCGTCATCTCATTCTCACCTAGCATTTTGTTTTCAACAGTCAGTTCCCACGTTTGAGAACACTGCTTACACTCAACGCAGTTTCCATTGTCAGAAGATACTGTCAAACCATCGAGTACAAAGCAGCTTGGACAGGCCCACAAATACTTTGGCAACCCATGGGCCATTCGAAAACCAAATGTTCTAGGGTTGCCCACAATTTTTGGTTCAATTGTGATCTTTTGTATGACATCTTGCCAGATATCATCTACAGAGCAGTCGTCTCCATACTCATAGGGACCGTCGTACTGTACTTCAATGGGTACCCATCGTGGGTAGGTCGCCCAGCGTGGTTGAAATAGACAGGCGGTCGGCAATCTGACAAAGACCACTTTACACCCTAGTCGTTTTATCAGTCGACCGATCCCTTTACTTACCGGACCAATACGCCCATCCCAAGATCGATTTCCTTCTGGAAACACCAAAATGGAATACCCAGCTTCATAGTTTTCTTGCAGGAGGCGCATAGAGTTGCGATCTTTCGTATACTTCATCTTCGGAAAACATCCGCACAATCTGAGCCAGACACCTAGATAGGGGACATTCAGAACGGCTGCGCTAGCCATAGACTTGATGCCTCTAGGTACGTAGATGCCTGCCCAAAAGGGATCGAACATGCAAGAATGATTTCCAAGTAGAAGGTATGGTTCCGTCTTGGGCAGCTTATCCATGTCTCTGAGTCGGACCCTCCACATAAAGAATCCGATAGTTCTCAATGTCAATGTACTACATCTGTAGACCACACCATGCCAGAAAGGCATACCGTACAGCCATTTTGTGGTTTGTTTGGGTTTGTGCATATGCAACATCCAGTAGATTTGTTCAATCGTATTCTAACAAAGAATGAGTGCACTCTCATCATTGTAAAGAGATTATTTTGGCGGCATCTTCTTCCAAAAGTGAAATTGCTAAGAAGTGTCTGTTGATCCGTAGCAGTCCTTCATGACCTAGCAAGTCGATGTAGGCTTTCGCTGGAGAGGCTGACTTTCGTAAATCCACTTGGATCCATTTGAAGCCATCTTCCACCAATTTGATTCGATCGTCTTCAGAAAAGACTGGTTGCAAGGGGTGATTCTCTTTTGCGAGGAGTTCGATGGCGCGCAACAGGCTGTTGTTATCACAATACTCGACATGTTCCTTTGGGCGAACGGTATCTGCCCCAGGACCTGTGAGAATCGGTTGTTTGTGAAACATTTGTTGAATGAAGGCATTGCCAGATTCTTCGACTGGAACGTGAATGATCCCGCCCGGTAAGACTTCTGTAACCATCAATACATCTCGATCGGCTTTGAGGGCTGACGTCGCAGGTTTGTTTGGAATGCCATCGATGGTATTGGAGAATAGGATTCCCGCGATCGATAAACTCATTACCCAAAAAGCAAAACTGGATTTATCTTTGATATAGTCCTCAATCTGAGCCCATCCCATCGATGCTGAAATGCCGATGACCAAAATTGGCGTGACCACCAACCGCTCAGGAAAACCACACCGCTCCATTGGGGGGAATACCCAATGCAACAACGCATTTGTGGTAGGCACCCAAATCTCTCCAAAATTAAACGCAGAGGGAAGGGGTAAGAACAAAGCGAGACAGGCTCCGAGTATCCATGGCCAGCGCTGTTTGAATGCAATGGGGATGAATGAGAGTCCCCAGATCCACCACAATGTTGTTGGTAAAGTGTTCCGAGTGACGGCTTCGACGAAACTGTCCCAAGAAGAAATGTGTGCCACAGAAGTCAGAGGGATCGTCCTCCCCAAAAAGGTCCACTCTGTCCAAGTAGTTGGCTGCAGGTCATCGAATAGACTACCCCCTCCGCTCAAATAATGTGCACTGAGTCTCCAAGTACACATGGCTGCAATGGCAAGAGCAACTCCGCTCAATCTCAGACCATCTTTGATTCGTGGCAGAGAGAAAGTTCGAAAATTGGCAGGGAGACTTATCGAACTCAGCGCTGCAATGATGGCCGCGATAAACCCCAATGAAGCCCCGCCAAACCAGTAGGTTAAACATGCCCCAGCCAGCATCGCACCTCCAAAGAAGCTCCATTTCAATGTGTTTGTCTTACGCAGTTGTGTCAGTTTCAAGATGGAGATCAAAAATAGAGCGTGGAACCACCAATGGATTTGGGTGGGTCTACCGTGAAGTAGTTCTTCAGCGACCACATCGTTGTGTATACATACGCCTGCCAAGCCAAGTGCAATTGGCAGTGAGACGTTGGTTTGTCTAAAAAGCACGGCGAGCAACACGCCATTTAACCAAAGGGTGATGAATACATGCAGATTGTAAAACCCAGGTATGCCTATCCATTTTACGTATGGATAAGCGAGAGCTGCATCAGCCCAAGCAAATCCTGTGTTTAGTCCCACATCAAATCCAATAGGAGCATAGACATGTGGCATCGTTGTACTGGCATTTCCATCTACTAGAGCCGAAAAATGGTCAAATATCCAAATGGTTCCTTGAAGATCGGTGGTGTCACCAAGAAAAAACTCTTTGTCATCACCAAAAAAAAACACAGACTGTAGGGCCTGCAAGTATGAGGACTGGTTTGCTGATAGGTCCCAAAATACCGGGGTGAACCACAGCCAAGCTGCCAGGGCTGGAATAAAGATGAGCAGCAATGTGTGGAAAAAACGGGGGAAAGTCATAGCATGAAACCGATTTAGGGTCCACAATCGGACATCTTTATGCTAACCTATTTTTATATCGGCGGAAGGGGCTGAAACGTTAAGGGGTTGGTCATGAAAAAACAATACAACGGAATCTTAGAGCACATTTGCAATCGAACCAATGATGTGAAGTCCGCAGAAGGGGACAACATTAAGTATCCGAAGGTCAAACGCGCATATCAAGTGGAAGATATATCTGCAGAGATCTGATGCTATTGTACAGCTGATTCTTTGAATCAACAGAGTCCATCTTCTTTCTATGCAGTCCAGCATATCTTTGTGTTGCATTTAGAACATGTTCCCTCCAGAATTTTCGCTACGGTTCTTCACATGACTTACATCATGCAAAAATGATGCCGAACTTTACTGTGAACAAGGTTTTGACTGCCAACCTCTAAATGTGCTATATGTGGATATATTCTGGGATGAAGTACATGCATAGAATTCAAAATACATTGGTTACACTGGGACTTCTCACGTTTTCAGGGTGTAACTTCATTTCTGATGAGGAACTTGCCTACAGGCAAGGTGCAAACTCTGATTGTTCAGAGCCGTGGTTCTTGGATGCGGATGGGGATGGTGTCGGCGGAACGGTATCTTTGTTCGCCTGTGAGTCTCCGGGCAAAGAATACACACAGATGACGGGTGATTGCGATGATGAGAATCCACTGATTTCACCGATAAGTGTAGAAGATTGCTCGACTGATCTGGATGAGGATTGCGATGGAACACTGAATGCTGCTGATCCTTCGGAATTGAGTGCCTCGTCTTGTCTCGACTGGTTTGCCGATCGCGATGGAGATGGGTTTGGTGACGACGCTGATATCCGCTGTGATTGCGTGGCTGATGATATCTACACCGTCCTAGAAGGGGGAGACTGCTACGATCAACTTACCATAGTCAATCCGGATCAAGAGGAGATTTGTGGTGATGGGTTTGACAATGACTGCGATGGTTCAGCCAATGGTTGTGGTTATACGGAAGACTTTGTCTTGACGGATGGACAGTTGATTGTTGGCGATGTGCCTCAGGCATATAGTGGGAG
>CAJWHX010000067.1 GCA_913040875.1 uncultured Pseudomonadota bacterium
GGTATACGACGTAATCCATCGGAGTACTCATGGATCTGATACATGAACTCTCGCCAGCCGAGCACTTGACGAATGAAGCCTTCTTTGGAGTTGAAAGGGATGTCTAGCTGTTCAATATCTTGGACGACTTGTTTGGGCAGCAGACGATGAAGATTGAGCAGCGGTGAGATACGTGTGTGGAACAAGGACTTCGAGTCGGTGTGCATCGCATCTTCGTAGGGGCCAAAGTGTACCATACACTCTCGTTTTGCCCATTCCCAGAGTTTGACAGCATCTGCTTTGGTGGAAGGAACTTGGGTTCGGTCTAGTTTCCCCACTGCATACGGAAATGAGGAGTCAATGAAATCGCACACCTCGCTGGTAATGTCATCGGATTCAAAAGTTGGAATGTCGGGTACTTCAGGGTCTCCTTTCCACGCCAGTCGGTTATCGCCATCAAAGGAGTACTTGCCACCAATCGGCTTGTTGTTCTCCATCAGAATGCCGGTACGCTTACGCATCTTTTGATAGAAACTTGCCATTTTCCAAGGCGCGTGTTTAGAGGTATTCTCGAGGTCCTGTCTTGTACTGAGCCAGCCTTCGTGTTTGACCGGTTTGAGCCACCCAGCTTCAATACAGGGTTTCAACTCTTTGCGAAGTTCCCGCTCAGCGGGTCGCATCACTTGAATCTCAGTAATGCCGTATTGCTGTTGAACCTCTGAGATCATCGTACCGTAGTCATTCTGACCGCATCGATAGATAACCTGAACTCCACGCTTGGCTTGTTCGATAGCAAAGTGTCGGTTGTTGCTCAGAAGGATAGCGAGTTTCTGTTTGTGGTACTGCCTTCGAGTGCCTTTGTGACTGGTTTCGAGCATGATGATCGTAGTCTCATTCGGTTGGAGACGAGATAGTGGACCCATCGCACCACTCAGTTGATCGTATGGAACATAGATAACATGAGCTCGCAGGGTACTTGCTCGTGGAGAAAGTTTATGAAGTGCGCTGAAAAATATGGACATGGTTTTCACTGGTTTAACGTCAATATTCAATAGGGCAGTTGCAACGGTTGACAACAAATATGATTTAAACTTCGTTTATTCGTTTGTCTCTATATGCATTGTGTACTACAATCCGACTAAGGAGAATGCACTATGTTGCACATTTTGAGGATCATCGGATTGTGGTCACTCTTGGGTGTCTTTGACGCACAAGCTGAGGTCGTGACGCTCCCGACAGTCGAATTTGCTTCTCCGATTGACTACCCAAAAAAAGAGTTGAGAGCTGGTAAAGGGGCATCTGTACTGCTTCAACTCACGATAGACACAGATGGTCAGGTCTTGGGTGCTGAGATTGTTGAATCTGCTGGCACGGCGTTTGATGACGCTGCCATGAGAACGATTGAACGCTATCAATTTACCCCTGCACTCGATGAAAACAGCCAACCCATTTTGGTACAGATTCAGTATAGATTGGTGTTCAACCCTGAAATGCTTCCACCGGTCAATGTGCGAGGACGCGTGCAGGAAGCCGGTCTTAGAGATCCTCTGGAGAATACACAGATTTTGGCGACCAATGCCGAAGGTCAACAGGTTGTAGTAACCACAGACTCAAACGGTGAGTTCGAACTTTCAGGTCTTACAAATGGAACATGGGTTGTCGATGCTTACAAGGGCGGACTCATCTCCGCACAAAGTACAGTCGAAGTCTCAGAGGACAACATTCAAGAGTTGAACTTTCGATTGGTTCGTGATCAAGCTCAAACTGCAATGGAAGAAGCCGATGCTAGCATTGTCGTGGAAGCTCAGCGAGAAACCTCAGAGGTGAGCGTAAAGACGCTATCTGCAGACCAGATCCAGTATCTTCCCGGGAGCAATGGAGATGTTGTCAAGGCGATTCAAAACCTACCGGGTATTGCTCGTGCCCCCAGCGGTATTGGTCAGCTGATCATTCGCGGTACGGCTCCAGAAGACTCCGCATTTTATGTCGATGGATCTCCAGCCCCGGAGGTCTTTCACTTTGGTGGATTGACGACGGTTCTCAGTACATCGAACATTGAATCTGTACAATTCCTACCGGGGAATTACTCCGTTCGATATGGCCGTCAGTTGGGTGGGTTGGTAGATATTCAAACTCCATCTACTTTTCCAGAAAGGGCAGAGAGTTTCACCTCAGTCGATTTGTATCAAACGGCATTTTTCATAGAGCAAGTGGTGGAGGACAATGTTGCGGTGTCTGTGTCTGGTCGTCGATCCTATGCGGATATTCTTGCGGCACCGATTTTAAATTCACTGGGGGTAACTTTTCGGTTGCCTCGATATTATGATTTTCAGACTCAAATCACAAAGAAGATGCCTTTTGGAGGGGTACTTCAGACAATGTTCTTTTTATCGGACGATAAATTTGCGTTTACCTCGCCCAGTGAAGATGAAGATGAGGAAGATACCGTCAATGCAGCGTTTGGAGTGAATTTCACGCAAGTACAATTAAAATACACCCAGCCCATTTACACGGGTTGGAAGTCTGTATTTACTGCTGGTGCAGGTCCGCAACGCCGAGATTTTATCTTCGATGCAGCAGGTGAAGCCTACGAGGAAACCTTGATGTTCAATGTGCGCCAGGAGTTTTCAAAGGACTTGGATGCGGAGATTGGCAATGCTTGGAAAGTGGGCTTGGATGTTAACTCCGGTGAGTTTTCCTTCAACTATGATTTGCCATCTTTTCCCTATGAGCCAGAAAAGGCAAGCATCGATTACTTCGCTCCGGCAGGCTATGTTGAATATCGACGGCGTGGAAAGTATGCAGACCTCATTACAGGACTTCGAGTGGATCAATATCGATTGCAGGATGCCAATCCTCAAACAGCCATCGATCCAAGGATTCAGTCTCGTTTCTTCCTGACTGATAGTCTAAAGTTTTTGGCTTCAACCGGGCTTACTTCTCAGGCACCTCTTCCGAGAGAGCGATCTGGTAAGAATGACGGGGACCCAGATTTGCGACCAGAACGATCCTTTCAGAACTCTTTTGGACTTCAGCAGGAGCTGTTGGGAGGCGCGCTCAGATGGCAAGTCATTGGGTACTACAATGAGCTATTTGATTTGGTTGTTGGTCGTGAAGACCGATTTCAGTTCTTTACCGGACCGCCTCCAATTGGTCCATTTGATACAGAAGATTACGCGAATGACGGGACAGGTTTGATCTGCGGTAGTGAGGTGGAGGTTCGATACACCGATCCGCTTCGAATTGGACTGTTGGCAATGAGTTTTTCTCATTCTGAACGAACGGATCGAAACGGTGATACAAGGCTGTTTTTGTACGATCAACCGGTTGTGATCAATGCACTGTATACCCAGATTTTACCGAAGAATTGGCGATTGGGTGGTCGGATTCGTTTTGGTTCCGGAAATCCGTATACCCCTGTATCGAATCGAATATACGATATGTCCTCGCGAGAATTTATCCCCGTATACGGAGAGAGAGATTCTGGAAGATTGGATCCATTCTTTAGTGCTGATTTGCGTATTGATAAAGAGTATACATTTCGCAATTGGAAGCTGGGAACCTACTTGGATGTACAAAACGTCACGAACTACAAGAATGTGGAAATCCAGAGTTGGTCTTATGACTACTCTGAAGAAACTCCTGTTCAAGGTCAACCCACGTTCCCAATCTTGGGTCTCAAAGGAGAGTGGTGATGAAGACACCTCATATGTTGATGGCAGTACTCATGATGGGCTGTATGGGACCAGACCAAGAGACATTGGTCGACGAACTCAGGGTGATGGCAATTCAGGCAGAACCGGCTGAAGTACAGCTGCGAGATTTTGTACCCGATGAGAATGGGGAAACCCTTAGTCCAGTAATCAATGTGGTAATTGGAGATCCACTCGAGAAGGGGTATCAATTGGCTGTCTGGCCATGTACCAATTTTGGAGAAGGCCGTGAAGAGCAGGAACTATTTGAAGACAATCCGTCGGATTGGATTGCACTGGTGGAAAGCACAGAGACGGTCGTAACCGTTCCAGTCGTTAACAATCCCTTGTGGGGTCCCATCCTTTCTCGCTCTCCAAACTCTGAAGTTCCACTACCAATTACCTCCATTTTCGCATTGGCCTGTGAACCATCTATTTGTCCAGAACTTCAAAATGCAGTGAATGGTGAATGGAATTTAGAACGGTTTGGAAATCCATTTGATTGGATAGCGGAACTGCCGCTGTCCGGTACCAGTTTGGCTTTCAAACAACTTCCCGTATCCAATGGGATGTCTGATGACACTCGTTTGAAGAATCCCACTGTGGAACCTGTTCTTGATGTGGATATTCCATTGGTTACCAATGTTGATACACCACTCATTTTGCCTTTTACAATCGAACTGTTTCAGCAAGATGAAGATGTGGCCAGTCTCTTTGGCTACACCACACGAGGGGGTTTTGGACGAAATGTCTTTGCCACCAATGGTCTACGGATGTTTGTGGGGGAACCTGCTGAACGTGCAGTCACTTGGTATGCTGGCGATGCAGAAACTGGTGAATCGACACTTTTTGTGATAGTAGAAGATGGCGCTGGCGGAACGGGTGTTTGGACAGGACCGGGTGTCGTAGAGTAACGTTTACTCCTCAAACTCAGCGAGCTGTTCCCCCAATTCTTCCCATCGTTCCATCGACTTTTCGAGAGTGTCTTCTGCTGAGCTCTTTTGAGATGTAAGGTCTTGAAGCAGTTTCAAATCACTTGCAGCTTCAAACATCTTGGCTTCGAGCTCTTCAATTTGCTCTTCAAGTTCCATGATTTGGTTTTCAAGTTCTTCGTACTCACGTTCCCAGCGCTTGAGTTGGTTGCGTAGTTTCTTACGTTCTTTGTGTTCTTCCGCGTTGTTTGCCTTCGCCTTTTTGACGGTGGCACTTTGCTGAACGACGAGGTGCTTGGGGTCAAATCCAATGTGGACTTCTACTTGGTCATCGATGCACTGTGCGATGTGTGTGGCGACGGATTCGACAAATGTGGCATCGTGAGAAATGGCTAAGACAGCGCCTTCAAAGCTGACCACGGCTTCGGCAACAGCTTTGGCAGAGGCCGTATCCAAGTGGTTGGTGGGCTCGTCTAAGAACAGAACGTTGTACTGATTGAGGGAGAGTTCAGCCAAAACCACACGTGACTTTTCTCCACCGCTCAACTTTGCGATCGGTCTCGTATGAGAGTCAGATTGCAATCCAAGGGCCCCCAATACCTTTCGAATCTCGGTCTCTCCAATCGTCGGACATCGATCGTGAATGTATCGAACGGGGTCTTGATCTAGGGGTAAATGCTGTGCCAGATCCTGAGCGTAGACTCCCAGCCGAATACGTTCACCAACTTTTCGCTGTCCATCGTGTAGCTGTAAATCACCCGATAAACTCTTCATCAGCGTGGATTTTCCGCACCCGTTTGCACCGACGATGACCATTTTCATTCCGCGTTCCAAGATGAGATTGACATCGGTGAACAAACTCGGATGGTTTGGCCATCCAATATGGGCATGTCTGAACTCGTAAGGAATGAAGTCAGACGGTGCTGCTTCATGAAACCTGAGGGTACTGCGCCGATTTTCTCTTTCGGGAGCGTTGGAGAGATCTATTTTCTCCAACTGTTTCTTACGCGATTGAGCTTGCTTTGCTTTGGTGGCTTTTGCTCCAAATCGATCGATGTAGCTTTGAAGGTGGGCGGCCTTGGCAACTTTCTTTTCATGGGTTTGTTGCTCGAGTAGAATGCGCTCTTCACGCAATTTGAGAAATTGGGTGTAGTTTCCGGTGTATCGATGGAGCTGCTTGCTGCGAATTTCTAGGATGTGTGACGCAAAAGTATCCAGGAACGCGTGATCGTGACTCACCACCAAGATGGCGTAATCGACTGTACGCAGATGGTTGGCAAGCCACTCTTTTGTTGGGTGGTCTAGGTGATTGGTGGGCTCATCAAGTACGGCTAGGTCTGGATCTGACAACAACAATTTGGCAAGGGCAATGCGCATCTGCCATCCACCAGAAAAAGTATCGCAGGTTTTCAGCCAGTCTTCTCTAGCAAATCCGAGGCCATGTAGAGTACTTCCAATCCGTTCTTCTTGCTGGTAGCCACCCGCATGCCGGTACGCATCCATAGCTTCAATGAGGGCAATCTGTCCTTCTTCGCTGTCGACGTCTTCTTCGCATGTCTTCAGATGTTCTTCGAGTTTGAGAAGCCTGGTCATGCCACTCTTGACTTCTTCCCAGACGGGACGGGTAGAACCAGAGACTGCCTTTTGGGGTAGATACCCCAATTGAAAATCTTTTCTTTGTGAAAGTCTCCCGTCTCTTGGAAGTGCTTCTCCAACGAGAACCTTTAAGAGACTCGACTTCCCACATCCATTGTGCCCTACAAGTGCAATCTTTTGTCCGGGATGAATCTCCCAGTGTTCAACGGACAGGAGATCGGTTTCTCCAAAGGCAATGTGTAGATCGTGTATCGCAAGCATAGGGCGTATTTAACCGATTTGACCTCCTATTGCGAAGTTTGAGTGTGTGAAGTGCAAACAGTCTAAAATTGTACGAGGGTGGGTATAATATTTACGTGATTTAACTGAAGTAGGGGTATACTAATGAATGTACACATCTTTTTATTGAGGTTTCCATGATTGCCATTTCCTTCTCGCTTCTGTTTGCTTGTCGTTCCGGTTCCGCAAAAGTTCAACTTGATGAAGACACATCAACTGAAGAACCAGAATGGTGGGATAGTGAGTCTGATGAAACGAATCAGTCTGATGATTCTGATGAGTCATCGTCATCCGACTCAGATGAGGAGAAGGAAGAGGATACTGGGGATAAGCCCGAAGATGAAGAATTCGAAGATGAAAAAGATTCTGGTCTGGGTGACACAGAAGATTGCGGTGAGGATTTTGATTCAAGTGCACCTTGTGAAGGTGATTGGACAACTACACTTTGTATGCACGAAGGACTGTATTGGTGGTGTGAAGGTGGTGTCTGGATCAACGAAGAGGATAAATAAGATAAGGTGACTCATCACATCCAGCCCATGCCTCAAACATTTTTGAATAAATCGCCCCAAGATGACGTTAGTAGAATAGTGAAAGTTGAAAAACAATGTTGGAGGAAGCGATGACTGTATTTTTGACCTTAATTTTTGGATGTGTCTCCGAGCCAAACCCAGATATTAGCACGGCTACAGAGCATGGTGTTGGTGAACGAGCCCTGTCCATAGAACACAACGGTGTCGTTCGAGACTTCATTCTCTATGTGCCCAGTCAATATGATTCAGCGACTCCAACGCCGTTGTTCTTCAACTTCCATGGTTACGGTGGAACATCTGAAGGACAGATGCAATGGGTTCAAATGAATGACCTTGCTGATCAAGAAAACTTTATTCTGGTCTTTCCACAGGGCACGGACTTGGAGGGCAGTCCGCATTGGAATTCGGCAGATATGGGCGGAGACAACAAGAGCGATGCCGAAGACAAAGGCTTTGTGCTCGAACTGATTGAGCAAATTGGACGCGCCTACAATGTAGATGAGGATAGAGTCTATGCGGCTGGGTATTCCAACGGCAGTTTCTTCAGCTACTACCTTGCCTGCACAGCAGGAGAGCATTTTGCTGCCATTGGTTCTGTATCAGGTACACACCTAGACCTTGGAGACAGTTGTACTCCTGGCCATCCAATGGGGATGATCAATCTTCACGGGACGCAAGATGGCGTGGTTCCGTATAGCGGTGGTGAGGACTACACTTCCACTCAAGATGTTGTAGATTGGTGGGTGAACTACAATGGCGCGCAAACAACACCCGAAGTTGCGACTGAAGAGTCGGGCAGAATTACCATTGAGCAGTACGTCTATCCGGCTGGTGAAAATGGTGTGTCGATTGAACACTATAAGTTCATTGGCGGTGACCACGTTTGGTTTGAAGAGTCCTTCAATGGACGCAGCACCGGTGAATTGATTTGGGACTATGTTTCTCAGTACAATCGTTCGGGCCGAATCGAATAATCTAGGTCCTAGGGAACTGTAATTGATTCAGCCGTGTAACTTCTAGAAATCCCTAGACCTTTGTTCTCTACAATGGTTTCCAGAGACGTTTTGGCAACCTTGGTCACCTTCAGTATACAGCCCAAGGTATCCCCACTGTTATAAGCCGTATTTTTAATGAGGGAATTGGAACTGTATCCTTCGAGTTTTGGGTTGGACAATGTACGACCCAGATAGTCTAACATTTTATCGACAGCATCTTCCTTTATCTCGACGACAGTACCATTGACTGTCCATTCTGCGGTGACTTTATTGAGTTTGCCATAAAAAGGAAATGTCCCCTCGAGTGAGCAGGAGTATCCGATATCGGACTCTTCGGTATTTTGTTCGCCTTCTGTCTGTGCATCTGGATTCTGTTCGGGTGCATTATCTTCTTTTGTATGTACTGTTGACTTGGTCCAAAAACCAGACATGGGAACAATGACGGCGGTTGGCTCCGACAGTTTGCCCGTGCTTTGAATATTTTGGATGGTTTGATCATCGTCATTCACTGTGAAGGTATAGTCGATGGGGGATACACTTGAATCTATGGTTTGTAAGCAGGCGATCTCTTGGATCTTCTCTTCAGGAGCCGCACAAGAAACATTTGGTTCATACACTCCCACGCAGTCTGTTGACTCCTGTTGATCCACAACATACTTGGATCGTAGGTGAGCGAGATTGAACTTGGCCAGATCTTGAGATTGGAGCCCATGGGATTGTAACCCTTGATATTCTAAATAGTACCGATAGACAGTATTGAGTGAAGGGCGCTCCGTGTCTTCAATGAGCAGTCCTTCTATCAGGGTGTGGATAGGGGACAGGGTGCTGTTCCAGGTACAGTCATCGTCACAGCATGGCTTGAGTTCAGCATCCTCGAAAACACTTGGCAACGCCTCACAGGAAGTCTTTGATGCAAGTGTAAACAGTCCAATATCTGCTTTTCTTTGTGTACTATGGTATCCACGCCGTGGATCTGCAGTGATGTGCAGACAGGCTTGTTTACCTGATAATGCTGGATCCACAGTCCACACTTTTGTGTATACCGTAGCAAACTCTTCATCAGACTGGAAACCTTGGTGTTCAATGAGTCTTGTTAAAAATTCGATGTGGTCATTTGCATTGACCAATGGCACCAGGATCTTTCGAAATTCGATATGTTCATTAGAGGAACTGTAGGCATCGACGTCGAGATTGGATGTTTCTTCTAGAAAGACTTTGATGAGTTCGTCAACGAGACCAGTCTGGTCTGTTGGTTCAAGCCCAGCGTACAGTTCAGTCCAATACACCGAGGGAATCGTTCCAACAGTTTGAGATAAAAATTCCCGTTGCTCACTCGAAGACTGCGTTTTGACCAGTTCAAGAGTGTTGAACATTATAGTGCTTTGGTTATTCCAGGATCCGTCTTGGTAGAGTAGAAGATCTGCAGGATTCTCGGAGACATCACGGATGCCATTCCAATCCGATGCCGAACCCGTAAATCCAGTTGGTGTGCTGACTGGAAACAATCCTTGTGGTGTACTTTGAAGGGTTTTCCATCCTGAATTGATGTTGACTGCCAAATATTTTCCGTCGGGACTCGATAGAAGTTCGCCCGTTCGAGTCCCTGGACAGCTTCGCCACATCCCACCACTACTTCCTTTGATGTAATCGACTTGGAACGTGTGTTCGTCCTTGATCAACTCTATTTTGGCTGAACAGCCAAATATCGGGAACGCAATCACTTTGGTGCCTTCGATGGTGAAGAATCGGAACTCCGATTGCACAAGTGAGGCCTCGATAGGTGTTTCGACCGTGGCAATGTCTCGGTGGCCCTTCCAAGGTGTACAGGCGCTAAGTAGTGTCAGTAGGATGAAATTCATGCATCTATCCTATCACAATCTATCACAATCCTAAGTTTCTACTTTATCCTCTAGAGTTCTTCACACACGTAAAAGATGCCGGTTCCATGCCAGTTGTTCGAATAGCAATTCAAGTCGTTCCAGCGCCCTGTGTCTGCATACATATGTCCGCAGTCTTCGTTCCCCCAAGCATCGTCGGGCTGCCCCCCGTTCCAATTGGTGTAGTTATGGTTTGAGCCATTGATCCATGACCATCCACCGGAGGGCTCTTGCCAGTGAGCCGCACTGATGTTGTCGTAGCCAATCCACCACCATCGGTTCCACGCTACAGACTGTGCGGTTTGTTGTATCCAGTGGTTCTCGCTGCCGTTGTTGATCACAGCCAGATCGAAATTGCCATAGGACTGGCATGCTGAACGCGCATTGTACCAGTTGGATGTATCGTCACAGAAGTAGTAAGTGTGACCGTTGTACGTTCCTGTGTCACAGCCACAAGTAGAACTGTTGTCAATACCGCCGTCACAGTCATTGTCAATTCCGTCACAGACTTCAGCAGCGCCTGGATTGATTGAAGGATTGGAGTCATTGCAGTCTGAGTTGGCATCATACCCATCACCGTCCATATCTGGACTGTTTGGATCGGTACCATTGTTGATCTCGTCACCGTCATTCACTCCATCGCCATCGGTATCCGGATTGAGGGGATCAGTATTGTAGTAGTCTTCGTCACCGTCATCCAGTCCGTCGCCATCGGTGTCTGGGTCTAATGGATCGGTACCGTTCGTGATTTCGTCCCCATCATAAGAGCCATCGCCATCGGTATCCGGATCGAGTGGGTCGGTGTTGTAGTTAGGCTCATCGCCATCGTTGATGCCGTCTCCATCCGTATCGTCGTCGGTTGGGTCGGTACCATTGGCAATTTCATCGTTGTCATTGACGCCATCTCCGTCAGTGTCTGGCTTCGTTGGGTCGGTTCCGTTGTTGACTTCATCTCCATCGTTAATGGTATCGCCATCGGTATCTGGGTTGTTGGGATCTGAGCCGTAAGTGTCTTCATCGCCGTCGTTTAGTCCATCACCATCTGAATCTGGATCGAGTGGGTCGGTACCATTGGTGATTTCATCGCCATCGTTTGAACCATCGCCATCGGTATCAATCAACACAGGATTGGTTCCGATGCTGATCTCATTGTCATCTGTGAGTCCATCGCCATCGGTATCTGGGTTATTCGGATTGGTTCCGTTGTTGACCTCATCCCCATCGTTAATGGTGTCGCCATCGGTATCCGGATTGAGTGGATCAGTATTGTTGGTATTTTCATCGCCGTCATCCAATCCATCGCCGTCACTATCTGACATGCACAGTTCCGTTGAATCATGCTCAGCAGCACCTGGGAATGCTTCGGCATTGCTATCATCACAATCCTGACCACCATCGTTAAAGTCACCATAGCCATCCAAATCATCATCACGATAGCATCGGCTTTGATCTACTTCATATTGAGCATGACCAGAACCAGGGTAAACATCGACACGATCATCGTTACAATCCTGACCTCCATCTTCTTGGCGTGCATATCCGTCACCATCTGCATCGGCAATCACAATTACCTCTTCAACTGGGTCTATTTTTTCAGATTCGCCACATCCCAATAATAAATACAACATATTCAAACTCCATTTTCTTCAATATTATACGAATATATTGTAATTGAATTCGAAGCAGATAAAAACACGCATGTCAACATGAGGTGTCG
>CAJWHX010000068.1 GCA_913040875.1 uncultured Pseudomonadota bacterium
TCATCTTTATCGTTGGATTCGCCCACAAAGTTCAACTGTTTCAATGTTAAGTCAAACGGTCCCTCAAATCCATCTCCTATCAAGATTCCAACCGACACCTTTTGACGTCTTCGTCGCTCTAGAGATACAGCCGACACCACTCTTCCATAAGACTTCGCTGCAAACTGAGAAAAATCGATCTGCTGCACACCCGCATTGACTTCTACAGGGGTGGCATAATACAAATTCGCCCCTTGACCCATCCAAACGACAAACTGTACAGGCGCATCCGTTCCCACCAGTTCTATCTCTACGGCAGTGTTGTTGCTTAAATCAATAGAGTTTCGAGTGCGGATCGATGCAAAACCACCATTGTTTTCCAGTGATACTACGCCTTCTACACGCGTTGTGGAATCCAGATATTCAACATTGGCACTTGAACGACCACCCATGACCGTATCATTGAGTACCACCCAATCAAAAGGCTCCATTGCCATCGCCAACCCCAATAACCACATCATCATCATGATTAAGCATAGCCGATATAAAATGAATGACCAGTCTTGTGACAGTTGTGCTGAAACGGACGCAGTTACTTGAGGAAAACCTCAAATCATGATAGGGATTGAGCGCTTTGTTAGATGGAGTCCTCATGCCAAAATTGTCCCCTGCTCTCTCAGCCATCTTCGTTCTCGCCTCAAGACTTGTCTTCGCGCTGCTCTGTTTTAAAGCATGGCAAGGACAACTTGGATTCACAGCCCTACTCATTTTATTTGTAGCCGCAGGGCTTTTCTTTGTGGGTAAAAAAGGATTACCAGAAGCCGATCAAAAAACAGCCGCCTTCTGGGCAAAAGGTCTCTTTACGATTGTCGGTATCATGGCATTGCTACGACACCCAATCCCCTGTCCAAAAGATGCAGTGATGTGCGAACCACTCCCAGTATTTACTGCCATCCTTCAATATGTGGAGCAAGTCGATGGACAGACATTCCTTTTATTCGCGCTGTTGGCGATGGGCATCAAGTTCATCGGGGTTCTTTCCAGTGCTTTTGCATGGCATCTGCTGTTGATTGGACAGGGCATTCGATTTGCCTATTGGCAAAGTACGGTCACCGCATTCTTGATTGGTCGATTCATTGGTACCTTCTTACCAAGTACAATCGGACTCGATGGCTATACCCTATATGAAGCTGGACGATACTCCAATCAATGGACACGTGTAATTACAGCCAAAGGTTTGGAAAAGTTTATCGGCATCACAGGACTCTTTCTGGGAATTACCCTCACCTTACCGTTTGGCTATTCCGTCCTCCAAGACGTCACGTCAAAGGAAGGGGCCGCGATGACTTTGGCTTTAATTATCATTGGAGTCTGCGGTGGTGTATCCTCTGTAGTGGTCATGGGCTTAGTGAAACCCGGTCTATTGGTGTGGATCCTAAAAACCTTCGGCGGATTTCTCCCTGGCAAAATTAAAACGAAGGTCGAAGAGTTTACCGACGCAGTGGCTGCCTATCGTGGCAAAACAAAATTGCTTCTATTGGCTCTGCTCAGTAAGTTTGTAACGCACTTTACAACAGCCGTTGTCTACTACTTCACAGCTCTAGCCATCGGGGTTACAACCGCAGCCTTTTGGCCGATCGTCTTTGGATCAAACATTCAAATCTTGGGAACCATTTTCTCACCAACCATCGCCGGCGAAGGGGCTCGAGAGGCTCTCCAAGCCCTGTTGCTAGAAAAGCAACTCGGTGGTGTAGCACAAGCAGTCTTATCTGGTGCCCTAGGTTTCATCGCAGCAGAGGCGGCAACCATGTGGGGAGGTGCTTTCCTGTGGACTCGAACAGAATCATGGCGACCGTCCATTGCTCAGGTAGATGAACATGACGTCGATTTTGCGTGGCTCGAAGGGGATGACAATATTGCATTTGAAAACCTTCAAGAGAATCTTCAGAAAATCCGTGAAGAGCAAACAAAGCAAGCGACTTAAACGGGACTGACCCTACACGTATAGACTGACAAGAACTGCAAAATACGATACACTGATACTGAAACTGTTTGACGACACACCAGTGTTCAAGAGGCTTGTCATGAATCACAGATTGCGAAACATCATCCCTTATGGAATTGCCTGTACAGGTCTATTGATCGCAAATACCACCCATGCAGGAAATCTATCTCCGCAATCAATGAGTGAATGGAACGGCAAAAGTTACACTCAGGCATCATCCATTCAACAAGGATATGACATCGTGGTGCGACAACTTGGCCTCGCCATTGCCAACAAACCGCAAACGGTCACCAGTATGGGTATCCATGGTTTTGAAATGTCTCTACAAAACTCTGTGAGTTTTATAGATGCGGCTCGGTATTCCGATGGTTCACCGTCTCCTTGGAATTTGGCTTTTTCAGATGAAGAAGCTCCAGAAAACCTCTGGATCCCAAGCATTCACATTAAGAAAGGACTCCCCATGTCTTTTGAAATTGGTGCTCGTACGGGAATGATACAAGGAGACACAGGTTCTATTTTTGGGACGTATGCTCGATTTTCACCGGTGGAAAGCTATCGTAAAACCCCCGATATCAGTATGCAGGTTGGATATACAGGATACATCGGCAATTCTGAATTGGGCGTTGGAACCATGGATGCATCTGTCAGCATAGGAAAATCAATTCCATTTGGTCCGCTGACTGGAGTCAACTCTTCCGTATTTCGACCCTTTGTAGCCGGCGGTATGTACTGGCTTAGAGCAGACCCTCGATTGCAATCAAATGATGCTGAAACCTTAGGCATCTCAGCAGTCAGTGCCTTTAAAAAGTCGGATTCCTACACCGATGGCTATCAGTTGATGTCGATTGACGGAGGCTTTGAGATTGAGAGCAATGAAGTCATGTTTTCGATGGCTGCATCCTACTCTCCAGGAAACATTCTCTCCTTGCAGCACCAATTTGGATTTTCATTCTAACTCTAGATCCTCCTGCTGATTCCAATCGAGCACGACATCCAAGACATTTCCTTGGCTGTAGAAATCCACAAGTAGCTGATTGGGAAACCGATTTGTTTCGCGCTGACACCGTTCAAGATGCTCCCATAACACGTCATATTGATTGGCAGACAAAGAGTCCTCGATGTCTGACACCGGATTGGTAATGAAGTGATTGACATTGAAAAGTGACGCTGTATCTGGATTGCCTCGGTCTTCAATACACGAAAAGTCTTCATTGCTTTGAGCAGAGTAAGGATTGTCTATCCAGTGTGTCCATTGGTCCAAATACCCAAAATCTTCACCCCCACCACTGTTTGAAAAGAGAATCACCCGTTCATCTAGTTCAATCAAGTCACCCAATGTTGCCCACTCTTCTCCAACATCATGATGATGAAGCATCGCCATCAATCCAGCCTGTTCAAAAGCATTGAGGGTCGGTTCTGTATCCAATGCAGATTGCAGTGTGATAATGATCACTTCATTCGGATGAGTATCTACAAAATTAAAGATTCTGGTCAACCCTTCTACCAATGTCATGCTGCCCAATTCACAAAAAGAATGGCACAAATAGGCCTCGTCATTCCACAAATAGGTATCAAAATTGAGCGCTCGGATACCATCTTCCAACTGACGAGTAAACGCGAACTCTTGATTCGGAAAGTTCCATGCATCTTCAGTGGAAGACATGGCGTTGTGGGTGCCTGCAAACAGAACTGTATCCAAAGATCGGTCACACAACGTCGTTAGACCATTGCAAGTCTGTTCTATCTCCGAGCACGCTGTCAACATCAGCACACTCAAAAATATGGACAAGCAGTTCGTGTTAGGTATCGTCTTCACCATCACAATTAGAATCGACACCATCACCAGGAGTCTCTTCTGCTCCGGGATTCACTTCGGCATTGTCATCGTCACAATCCCCATCGGATGGGCTGTATCCATCACCGTCATAATCCATATATGCGGTATCAACTATGTCAACACCATAAAGCGCCTGAGTAACGGTATCAGATGGCTTAGCATCACATGCGGTGAGACCGAGTAACGTTGCCATGGCCAAACCGCTAGCTGGTTTGGATGGTTGTATGATCTGGCAAGCATTTGGCGTTACGTGATGTTCTTTGCATTTCGAACAATAATATAAATTGGACATATGGACTCCTATGAATTGCTTGAGACTTAGGTATCGTCTTCACCGTCACAATTAGAATCGACACCATCACCAGGAGTCTCTTCTGCGCCGGGATTTACGTCGGCATTTTCATCATCACAATCCCCATCGTCAGGAGTGTATCCATCACCATCATTGTCCCAGCTTGCTGTATCTGGCACACCGTACATCACGGCAATAGAAGTGTCCTCACCAATACTGGTATCGGTGTCTGTCACCGCAGTATCTGTTGTAGAAGTGTCTTTGTCCTCATCTCCACATGCTGTGAGACCGAGCAATGTTGCTAAGGCAACCCCAGTCATTGAAACCGATTTGTGAGTCGGTTTTTGAACAGTACAAGCCGTGTTGCTATGGTGGTGTTCACCACATTTTGGACACAAGTATAATCGTCCCATGAAAGCTCCCAAAATACATCTGTATGATTTATTGTATAGGAAAAGGGAGAGCAACGTCAAATACAATTTTGTATGAGAACTCACATCTCTTTACACTGTCGCCCACTTTCCGATACCCACACTTGGAATAGCACGACGAATCGAAGACTTAATGATTTCTCCAAGCACTTGAGCACCGCCGGCCATCTCTAGAAGCTCATCCCGTCCTTCGGACTTACTAAGTTTTCGACGGATGAGATCCGGACGAAGATAGAACTTCATGTAGGCCTTGGTTCTATATGCACGAAGCTGTTCTGCAGTAAACGTCTCTGTCTCAAGCTGCGGAATGTTTCCACCACCGTTGATGGTATAATCTTTCCAAAAATCACCATCGACATACCCACGCTCTTGTGCGATACGGTACAAGTCAGTTGCAGGAAGGGCTGTAGCTACAGAGAACGATGCCCAGTCAAGTCCAAGACTACATGCAAACTCAATCATATCTTCAACATCTTGAGGAGCTGCATCATAATAGCCCACCATGAAATACCCGCGGGTATCCACCCCTTCTTCACGACAAATACGGAATGCATTCCTTGTCTGTTCTAAGGTTATCTGCTTGTTCATAATTTTGAGAACGCGATCTGTACCTGCTTCAACACCCATATGAATCGAACGAAGACCCGCGCGCTTTAACAAGCGAACCACTTCTCTATCGATGGTGTCGACGCGAGCCCGAATGTTGAACTTGACTTTCAAGTTTCGACGAAGAATCTCATTGGAGAAATGCCGCATCCGTTTTTTTCCAATCGTGAATGTTTCATCAAAGAATACAATCTCTCTAACACCGTGATTGTTGACGAGATACTCCATTTCATCGACGACCAGTTCGACACCGCGAAAACGAAGTTTCTCAGAGTACACCTGTGAACAATACCCACAATGCCACGGACATCCACGCGTCGTCACCATCGTCGCAAATGGTTGTAAAAGTGTCAGACAATGATAATCTTTCACCGTCATCAAATCCCACGCAGCCATTGGATACTTGTTAATATTCTTGGAAAGTGGTCGGGCCGGATTTTTACGCACAGATCCGTCTGGTAATCGGACACAGGTACCCAAGATATCTGTCCAATCTGATCCGGATTGAATACGCTCACAAATTTCTAGCAGCGTCTCTTCACCATCTCCAATCACAGCAATATCAAAGCAATCCCAAGAAAGTGATTCTTCTGGATAGATTGATAACTGGGGACCACCGACAACTACAATGGCTTTAGGAGCCGCCTCTCGAACCATTTGTGCAATCTCAATCACGGCTGGCCAACCAAGCGTTTTTGCCGTAAGAGCAACAATGTGTGGATCATAATCGCTCACGCGTCCATGAGCATCCTTTGGATAAATGTTCTCCACGTGCAAATCAATATAATCCACATCAAAGCCATTTTGACGAACCCAGGCAGCCAATGAGGACAACGCAAGGGATGGAAAGATTCCGAGTTTTTCTGCGGCCTTCTTAGACAGTGGCTGCTGATCGGCGGCTTCGTGGTACTTAATAAACTGTACACGGGTTTTGCTTCCGTTGCGTATAGTGAAACTGGCTGATTCCATAGTCTACTCAGTGTTGGAGGATATCATTCACAAAAAACGAGTGATGTCTTATATAGATTAGCACATGAAACAGTGTAGAACAATCTTAACCAATCTGCGAAATACCCCACACACAGTTATGCCACTGATAAATCCACACAATACTCCACCAATCCAGACGTACATAAAAAGTTTCAGTAAAAATCTACAGGGGTTGGATCTAGCGAATATTTGTTCTGTACGTTACAATTTACTTGTAAGACTTTATCAATCTCACAAATACACTTTTAAAGAGAGACGATTGCGGACGTTGAGTTTTCAAAGAGACACAGGGACCTCTTTGAATGCATCGCTGTAGATACTATTGACCGCCGAACTCTCTTGGAGACGAACATATGGTTAAAAGATTTTTTCAAGCGCTAATTCGAGCGGGTCTATTGATTCTGTTGATGGTTTTAGTCGTCATCAATATGTGGCAAAACAATCGTATGGAAGCCAAGCAGATTCAAATCTTAAGCCAGCTAGAAAAACTGGAACGACGGATGGGTACAGGTGTTTCTGTTTCTCAATCATCCAATCGATCCATGGAACAGACCTCTAGTGGAATGAGTTCAAAATCTGGGAATCTCTTGGAAGCAGACTCTTACCAATGGAGCACACCTGACACTCAGCAAGGTGGCACTCTATACATGAAGATGAGTTCAGATCCCAAAGGGCTGAATTTCTTGATCGAAAATGGCGCAGATGTATCGACCATCCAAAGTTATGTCTCAGTTGGCCTTGTTGAACGACACCATGAAGACCTTACCAAATATGGTCCCGCATTGGCTACCTATTACGGCCGCAGTGACGATTACAAAACGTACACCTTCCATTTACGGGATGACGTTTTGTGGCACGAGCCAGCCGTAGACAACGCCTCTGGAGAATACGATTGGTTATTGAATGGTGAGAGTTGTCGAGAAGGTCACTTTATCAGTGGACGATGCCGCGTAACTGCCCACGACGTTGTCTTTATGATTGACATGATGATGAACAATCAAGTCGCTGGTGCCGCTCCACTCCGATCCTATTTTAAAGACTTGGATAGCTATTCAGCACCAGATGACTTCACGTTGGTATTGAACTTCAAACAGAAGACGTTTAAGAACAACAATGTCTCTAAATGGGTCTTTCCGATGCCCGAGTTTCTATACGCCTATGACCAAGATGGTGAGCGCTTTGACGAAGAGATTATCGGTACTCGATACTCTGAGCATTGGTACAATCCTAATGGACTAGGAAATGGACCATATCGCTATGTAAAGTTCCAAAAGGGTGAGAGAGTCGTTCTGGAAAAGGATCCTATGTATCCACTTGGCAACAACAACTTTGACAAGATCATTCTTCAGATCGTGAAAGATGAAAATCAACCCCAAAGAATGTTGCGTAAAAAGGATCTACACATCAGTACCCTTTCCAAACCACAATATCGCAAACAATACCTAGAAGCGGATGATACCTCTCCATTCAAGAATGGAGAAATCCTGAATGATACGTATTGGAGTTGGGGCTACAGTTACATCGGATGGAACTCTGAAACAGCCTTCTTCTCTGATAAACTGGTTCGCCAAGCAATGAGTCATGCGTTCAATGCCGACAAGTTCCTCGAGGAAGTATACTTGGGTCTTGGAAAAAGGACCAGTGGACCAATTAGCCCAGACCTCCCTTACTACGACAGTTCTCTACCTCTAATCCCTTTCGACTTGGATAAGGCTGCACAGCTTCTAGATCAAGCAGGATGGACAGATACAGATGGGAATGGAATCCGAGACAAGGTCGTCAACGGAACCAAAGTCGATTTTGAGTTTAGTTTCATCATCGTTGCGGGTAGTTCGACGGTTAAAACCATTGGGGAAATCTTTAAAAATGACTTGCTGAAGATTGGTGTAAAGATGAGTTTACGACCACTTGAGTGGGCCAACATGCAAAAGAAGTTGCATTCAAAAGACTTTCAAGCCATCACATTGGGCTGGGGGACAAGTCCAGACATCGACTTTTATCAGTTGTGGCACTCCACACAGGCGGATATTCCAAAAGGAAGTAACTATGTTGGCTTCCGAAACGCTAAGGCAGACAAAATCATTGAAGATATGGAATTAGAGTTCGATATCAACAAGCGAATTGAACTCTCCAAAGCCTTTCATCAAATCGTATACGATGAACAGCCGTATACATTCATGTTTCAAAGTAAGAACCCCTACTTCTACGTCAAAGATCTTCAGAATGTCTCGACGTTGAAGGTCAGACCCTATTTTGATCCAAAACCGTGGTACCTCACGCAAGAGTAGGAGTGCACAATGTTGAAGTATGCATTAAAACGTATCTTGCTAATGATTCCCACCTTCTTTGCCATTAGCTTTTTGATCTTCGTCCTTCTAAACTTTGCGCCTGGAAATCCTGGGGCACAAATGCTGTCTGCAGAAGGGTCTCAAAATGCTCAAACAAGCGGCGATCAAAGAGAGGCCTATCGCATTTTTAAGGAACAGTTCAACTTAGACAAGCCCATCCTGTGGAATGATCGATACAATCTTGAAGGGACTGATATCGAAGAGACTTTGGTCACCATTTTGAACCTCGACAAAAATATACCTCCTCAGGATAGAATCGATGCCCAAGACCGTATAGAAAATTGGGGACGATATGCCGTTCCAGGCCTCATAGAGACACTGATGAACTCGAATACAGTAGAGGTTCGAGCCCTAGCCAGTGAACGATTGGCCATCAATGCGAAAAAACGACTGATCGGTCAATACTCTAAGGACATCTCACCAGAAGACAAACTCAGCAACAAAGAGATTGCCAAAGAAAACAATCGAATTAAGAAATGGTTCTTTAGTGCCGGTGACACTAGTGCTGAAGCCGAAATCACTGCCAAATGGAGTGACTGGTGGAAAACCAACCAAGACGACTGGGCGTACACTTCTTCTGACAAGTTTGGAATCTTGCTTTTCGATACTCGATTCGCAAAGTATTGGTACAATCTGTTGCGATTGGATTTTGGTATCTCACACTTGGATAAAAAACCAGTTCTAGAAACCGTATTTAGCAAACTGAAGTACTCGATTACACTCGCTGTCAGTTCAGTATTCTTGGTGTATTTGATGTCTCTTCCACTTGGGATTTGGTCCGCAGTCAATCAAAACACCGTCAAAGACCGAGTGATTACAGCCATTTTGTTTATGTTGTACAGTTTACCTTCGTATTTCACGGCGGTTATTTTACTCAATCTGTTTTCGGTTCAGTGGGAAATATTTCCGAGCATCGGTTTCGAAAGTATGGAAGCAGATCAGATGACGACAATACAATACATCTGGGATGTGATTAAACACGTGACCCTACCCATTGTTTGTATGAGCTACGGTTCATTGGCGGCACTATCTCGATATGCTCGAACGGGGTTGCTGGATGTCATTCGGGCGGACTACATTCGAACGGCTCGTGCAAAAGGATTACCAGAAGGCATTGTCATCATCAAACACGCTGCTCGAAACGGAATGATTCCAATTTTAACATTGATGGCGACCCTTCTTCCGGCACTGATTGGTGGCTCTGTCATCATTGAGGTCATCTTTGGGATTCCGGGAATGGGTTCGTACATCTTTGAGAGCATTACCTTGCGAGATTACAACGCTGTGATGGCTGTCCTGCTGATATCAAGCACACTGACCTTGATTGGTATGCTTCTTTCCGATCTTTCTTATGCGCTTGTAGATCCGCGCATCACCTTTGACTAGAGGCGATTATGACGACTGAATATGAAAATCGCATTGAAGAAGAAGACGATTTAAGCTTTGGCGACATCGTTTGGGGACAATTTAAGAAGAACAAAGTGGCATACTCTTCGCTTTGGCTATTGGGTATCTTGCTGCTGATTGCAATCTGTACGCCCTTGTTTGCTTCTGGACGCCCCTTCTACTGGTCAGAAGATGGTGTCACCACCTACCCTTGGTTTTCGTCCCTATTTGATCGGAACTACTATGAAAATGGGGTGGATATCTTCTTCAACCTGTTGCTCGTTTTGGGTCTGCCACTCTTTGGTATATTCCTTTTCCGAGTCCGCCAAGTCAAAGCGACAGGGTTGCGTAAAAGACCCAGAAGAAAACAACTGGGACGAGAAGGCTCCATTTTGTTGGGCTTCTTCTTTATTGTCTTCGTAGGGATTTTGGCCAAGCCCTATCAACAACCCTACGTACAGTTTCATGACACCTACCTAGAGTACGAACTGGCCTCCGATATCGAAGCGGTAAAAACGGCTCTTGCAACCCAAAAAGAAGACTCCAAGAAACTGACGGATGAACAGAAAGAACTGATTACAACAGTAAAACGGTTGAGTTTGGAACCAGATGAACTCAAGCAAGAGGGTGACCTCTCTGCGATGTTTGCCCCCATTCCGTATGCGTTTCGAAAAACTGGATTCCCCGCACTTCAAAAGCAAAGCTGGAAGCATTGGATTGGAGTCGATAGTGCAGGACGTGATGTCGCAGTACAAATGCTGTACGGCATTCGTATCTCGCTATCGATTGGTGTCATCGCAGTGGGGATTTATGTCACCATCGGAATCATCATCGGTGCTCTAGCAGGATACTTTGCCGGCGTAGTAGATATGCTCGTACAGCGAGTCATCGAAATTGTGATGTCTGTTCCAGTGCTGATTGTGCTGTTGGTACTGATCGCCTTCATTGAAAAACCTTCGATTTACCACATCATGCTGATCATTGGGCTCTTTCGATGGACGGGGGTCGCAAGACTCGTTCGTGGGGAGTTTTATCGCCTGAGGAATCTGGACTTTGTGACCAGTGCCGTTGCGTTGGGGTACAAGCCCAGACGGATTATCTTCCAGCACATCCTCCCCAATGCGTTGGGGCCCGTGTTGGTTGCTGCAACCTTTGGGGTTGCTGGTGCGATTCTGACCGAAAGTGGACTCTCCTTTCTCGGATTTGGAGATGTGAGTGTTCCGTCTTGGGGACAAACCCTAAAAGATGGATACGACAGCAGTACTTGGCACTTGATTTTGGCGCCTGGATTTGCAATTTTTGCGACTGTATCGATTCTCAACCTCGTTGGGGAAGGTCTGCGAGATGCCCTCGACCCGAAGATGAGAAAGTAAAGTTAAGGAGAAGACATGACAAAACCACTCTTAGAACTGACGAATCTTCGAACCTACTTTCACACCGATATCGGGACTGTAAAAGCCGTCGACGACCTCACCGTCAAGGTACTGCCCGGTCAAACTCTGGGTATCGTTGGAGAATCGGGGTCTGGAAAATCGGTCACCAGTTTGACCGTAATGCAGCTCCTTCCAGAACGAGTCGCCAAGATCGAAGATGGCTCACAGATTATTTTTGATGGGCGCAGTCTCTTGGGTCTATCCGATGAAGAGATCCGTGCCATTC
>CAJWHX010000069.1 GCA_913040875.1 uncultured Pseudomonadota bacterium
AAAATTAATAGCCATAGGGGATATTTTATAACCGCAGCTATCATATTCTGTAATAATGATAAGAGAATTTTGCTCATAAAATCAAAGTCTATTTGATTTAATATGTAAATATTTAATTTTTGATCAAATTGTGTTAGGTGACAGAGTCACACAAACAATTTGAAAGGGAATACGATCGTACTTCTTGGCCAAGTCAGACACCAGCAGATGGGCAAAAATGGATTGTCTTTCAACATTGATTGCCACCACCTGTAGCTGTCCATCACCAACATTGACAAAGACATTCCCTGCCCGCATCTTACAGAGCCGTACCACTTCCTGTGCCGCCAACTCTTCCGGACGAATCAATTGGTCAATCCCCAGGTGTTTCTGCTGCAGAACCGCATCTCCAGACCAAAGGTCTATCGTACTGTTGCGAACAACTTTATACTCAATACCAAACTGTTTGGCGAGCATCGCGGCAAACAAATTAACCGCATCATCATTCGTGACGCAGACGACATAATCATTGTTGCTAGCAGATGCTTTTTGCCAAGTTCGAAAATCTGTCGCATCCCCTTGTACAAGTCTAGCGTCTAGTTCCCGTTGCCCCTTCTCTATCAGAACAGGATCTCGTTCAATAACGGTGACCTGATGCCCCTCTTGAGACAATCGCTTGGTCAGATAGGAACCCAATCCACCAAGCCCAAGCAGCAAAATATTCTCTGATTTTTTCATTGCACATCCCGATTTGTGGGCCGATACATTCAAATTTAATCCAGCACATTCAAAATCGCAATACTCAGACTGCAAGAGACCTACATGGAAGATCTTTTGACAGTGATACATTAACATCATCTAGAGGTGCCCCATGATTTGGATAACAACTGTTGCATACGGAATGCCGACACTTTCCTTTGTGAATTCAGATCATGTGGACTACACCAAAATACGTTCAGACATCGCCTTTCAAGAGTGGATATCTACGTTGCCGACCATCGAGATCCCAACGCATACCCCGAATGCCACCAAAGCCTTCTGGATCAATGTCTACAATGGTCTCACCATTCAAGTGGTTGCTGAAAACATGCCCATACAAAGCATTCAAGAGATTGACGGTGGAAAAGTATGGACGACGCGACCCTTTGTGGTGGGCAATCAAATGGTCACCTTGGACCAGATTGAGAAAACCATCTTGGGATCATTCAAGGACCCTCGTATTCATGCAGCTTTGAACTGTGCGGCAAAAGGATGCCCAGCATTGTATGAACAACCATTTACCGCTAGCGATCTTGATACACAGCTGGATCTAGTGAGTAAACGATGGGTCAACAATGGTGGCTTCACATACAACGATGGTTGGTTTACAGATTCGGCTTCTGCCAATCAAATCTTTGACTGGTACAAAGAGGACTTCCCCTGCGATCCAACCAAACCCATGCCAAAATATGATACGACAGAGTATTGCGGAGTACTTCAGTTCATCGCCAAATACTCTACAGAGTATCGAAAACATATCGGGACAGATTATCACACTCTGTCTTTTGAAGACTACGACTGGTCTCTCAACTCAAAACCTTGACTCGATGCATTTAAACGCAATGTCGCTGGACAATCTCGACGAATATCTTCCCATACTTTTTGAGTCGATGAGGCCCCATACCGGACACCTCAGACAGTGCCTCAATGGTGTTTGGCTTTACGGCACACAATTCGTGAAGCATTTGATCCGTGGCCACGTTGTACGCTCGAACACTGTGTTTCCTTGCCAGTTCTGTTCTGCAGGATTTTAGGGCTGCGAAGAGTACACTGTCTTCGCTGGACAATTGATTGATCGAAGGTTTCTTGGAAGCCGACTTCTTGGTGGACTTTTTTGCCTTTTCAGCACGCTTCGTTCGACGAATATTGAACACATCCAACTGAAAGTCTCTATTGTATCCTTGCATGATTTTGAGACCGGCATCATTCATGCCATATTCTTTGTACGTGATTTGACGACTGTTGATTTCACGCGTGACGTACCGTTCATCCAATGCTTGAATGTGAAACAAATCGTCCAGCAATTTCATCAACATGGTTTTGGGAGACGACGACAAGATCCCAAATGTGGTTAGCTTATTAAACCCAAATCGCTTGATGCGTTTGTCATCTCCAACGAGCATTTCAACAATCCAACTCGGAGAGAAGTGTGTGCTGGCGAACCACTTTCCTTGCGCGTGCTCTGTCATTCTTGCAAGGCCCGCAAGCGCTTTACGAACAATCAACAGTTCTTCGTCATCCACCTTAGTAATGATGATCTCACCGCGCTGTGCTTGCGCCCTCTTTTGACATTGATCACAGGTTCCACAATATTCCCATGGGGCTTGCTGACCAAAATATTCAATTAAATACCTTCGACGACACTGAGAACGAGCGTAACTGCGCATCAAGTCGACTTTCTTCAGTTCAAAGGCACGACGTTCTAAAATCTTCTGCTCATCAATACCATCCAGATGAGGCGTGTTGGTCAGAAGTTGGACCCCCCCAATTCTATCGGGAGATTCCCACTCAACATAGCCCTGTTCATGAAGGGCCCGCATCACACTCATGTACTGTTCACGATTCAGTTCCAGTCTAGAGGCCTGTTCTTCTGGAGAGAGGGCAAAGACAGTCGTGGTATCATCACCAATACGGTCCACAAATGATCGATACACCATCCCTCGATAACCAAGTAAATCTCGAGGAGGTTTGACACCGGTCATGCGAAGTCGTCCAGTCCGTTCAGAGGAGTGTATTCGGCGAACATAGCCTTCTCTTTGCAAGGCATACAAACACGACCCCGCGGTTCTATCCGACCCTTTTTCTGGTAGCGCCCGAGCCAGTTCATCTAGCTTGACCCAAATGGGATTTTCATCCTTCTCAAGTAGAGCCTCCCATATGGATTCAATGTCTCTTTTGTCTGGATGCGCGGACTTGATAAAAAACTCGTGGACTTGGCGATCGACATCACGATAAAGCAAAACGATCTTAGATGGCTTACCATCTCGACCAGCACGACCAATCTCTTGATAGTATCCTTCGATGGTACTGGAAAAGTCCCAGTGGATGATGCAACGGACATCTTCCTTGTCAACACCCATCCCAAAGGCGTTGGTTGCCACAACAATCTGACATTGATTGTTCATGAAAGCCTCTTGTACGGCAATCCGCTCCGGCATCGCCATGCCACCATGATACATTCCAGCCTGCAAGCCCAATTCTCTCATTTTGGCGGTGACCATCTCTACATTTTTGCGCGTTGCACAGTATACAAGAGTCGGACCATCTGCACAGTGATCAATCAGGGCCTGGACTTTGTCCCGATCTTTGGGTGTATTGACCACGTGTAAGAAAAGATTGTCTCTATCAAACCCAAAGATAAACCGCTTGGCTTGAGGTATCCCCAAGGTTTGCATGATGTCTTCTTGCACTTCTGGAGTTGCGGTTGCAGTAAGTGCAATGGTTGGAACATGACCTAGAGCTCGGCGCACCTTACCCAGTCTCAGATAATCCGGTCGAAAGTCGTGACCCCATTGAGAGAGACAGTGGGCTTCATCAATCGCGAGTAAACGAATATCCACCGATTGCATTTGCTCAATGAACTCAGGTGTAAACCGTTCTGGCGCCACATACAACAACTCCCACTCTCCGTTTTGAACTTGTCGAATGCGGGCTCGGCGTTCCGAAGTACTGATCGAAGAATTGATAAATGTGGCTCGGATTCCCTTCTCGAGTAAGGCATCGACTTGATCTTTCATCAACGCCAACAGTGGTGATACCACTATTGTGAAACCTCGAGCCAATGAAGGCAATTGGTAACACAGAGACTTACCAGCCCCTGTCGGCATCACGATCAACCCATCACGTCCCATCGACACATGTCGTACGATCTCTAACTGACGTCCGCGAAAAGACGCAAAGCCAAAACGATCCAAAAGAATCTGGTGTAAAACCTCGTCTATTTCAGAGGTATCTGAAGGAGTGTTGGAAATTGTCATACAATTGGGATCAACAGAGTAAAGAAGTGAATTCGGAAAGTATTTATACCTTAATTGAATGGCTTATACCTTGTAAAGGTCATTTTCTGACCCATATATTCCATACTACACACACATCTGTACATTTCAAGTCACTCTGTATCGATATACCACCCCGTTGACGTTCGATACCATTCTTGTTGTTCTTCACTGTTTTGGAGCTTGTGTCCATTGATCACCTGTTCGATCTGAACATAGACCGTTCCAGTACGCCAAATCTTTGTATCTGAAGTGATCTCAAAATCTTCGGCCAACGGTTCTAAGTTCGCATGCAAGACCTTGATATCAATATACTGACCTGGAATATAGCTGTTCAAAAAACGAGCTCGCTCCAACGGATCTTCGATGTATTTAGACGATCGACCAAGCTCTCCCCAGCGTACTCCAAGCCAGTATTCTTCAGCAGCCGCATACAATACTTGCTGCTCTTTAACGTCCATTCTCCAAGGCTCTGCGTCCATCTTCGGACAGGCCATCAGTGTTAACCACAACATACTGCTCTCCATGCATTCCTTTTCTATTCATATTGGATACATTTCAATTGTGCGATGGATTTGTGCGGAAAATCACAACCGCTCACCTCAAAATACGTCTATCGACTGGTCATCATAACGTTGGCCTCTGTATTTCTTTTCCACTTTCATGAGAGTGACAACGGTGCTTTCTTCCATATTAACTTCACTCGTACGAATCATTATTCGAAGACCACTTTCGATAATTGGATCGACGATGGCAATTTGTCTCTTCTGTTCCTCATTCCTTCTGTCAGCCAAAGTGGATTTTAGTTTTCTAGCACTGATGCCTGTGGAAGACCCTCTATTGGTGAAGTTTCAAAAGGTTGCAGATGAGGTCGCCATCAACAATCAAATGTTGCTTCTATTGGAAAGTGACTCTGAAGAAGCCTTGAGTGCCGGTAGTGAAGAATTGCTCGCTACACTTGGTGAGCATCCGGACGTAGAGTATGCCATCTCAACACCAACTCGAGAATGGTTTGAACAGAATCTGGCATGGGTTACCAATGACGAAGACCTCGATGATCTACTTCATATCGGCAATCACATCACCAATACTCAGAAACTCGAATCGTACAAAGACCGTCTAACAGAGCTCGAAGAAACCCAAGAAGGCTTTCGTATTTTGTGGGTGGGACTCAAACAAGATCCTCTCGACGTTGATATCAATGATGTATTGTCTTCAGAAGCCCCATTTGATCGGATAGAACGAACCACTCAAACCATCCTTCAAACCCACAATCTAGACGGTGGATATGCAGGGCTGGCGGCTATTGCAGCACAAGACCAAAGAAAAACAATCACCTCCATCACCAAATTCACGCCCATCAGCCTGATACTCGTTCTCTTACTGCTGCGGCTTGTTGAACCTCGAATCACTCGATTGCTAACCTTGGCTCTTCCGATGCTTCTATCGTTTGGCACCACACTTGGACTGACCAGCTATCTGCTGGGGGAAATCAATTTCATTGAAGGGTTTTTCGGGGTCATGATCTTTGGACTGGGTGTCGATTTTGGACTGCATTTACTGGTTCGTATGCGTGAGGAACATCAAAAGCATGATTTTGAAACTGCATTGCTCCACACCATTCTGGGTGCTGGCCCTGCCATCATCGCTGGAGCCATCACAACCATCGGCGCCTTCTTTCTGATTGGTCTGGCTGAAGATCCTGTTGCAAAACACCTGGGTGTCTCAGCTGCAATTGGGCTCATTACGTGTTTAATTCTAATGCTCACACTTCTTCCTGCGATCTGGGTGGTCCTCTATCGAAACCAAGAAGTCCCCGACCCCGTAACCCCCCTACACATTCCATTTTTGGAACCCGTGACCAAGCATGCGGTCAGGCATCCTCGCATTTGGGTTGGTGGATTTGCACTTTGGGTTGTCATCGCTTTGGTTGGTACAACAAACTTTCGGTTCGAAAACAATCTAGAGAATCTCTTTAATCGAGATGTTCCCGCTACCAAATTTGGCGATCGAATCTACGAGCACCTCGAGAGCAATACAACACCCTGGGTATTTTTGAGTGATACTCTCGAAGACGCCAGAAACGTTCGAAATGTCGTCAAAGAAGAACCTCTCTTTGCGAACAGCATTGGAATTGCAGACATTTTCCCCACGTCCTTACCTGAACGACATGCTTATTTACAAACTCAAACAGAACTGATTGAGCAGCAACAAAGACTGCTGCAAACTTTCACCATGGGACCAGTTCAGTGGGCATTACCGGCTCAACAAGTACTCCCACTACTCAATCACGTCGCGAAAGCCGTCGAAGAGGGTCCACCATCAATCAATGATCTGCCTGATGAAATCAAATATCAACTGACCACCAAATCTGGAAAATGGATCACCTATGCCTATGGTTACCAAGACCAATTAAATTCGACCAAATTGCACAATGAACGACTGGCGGCGGAAGCCATTCAGCCCACCGTAGCGGGTGTGGGAAACTTTATTGAACTGGCTATGGACTTCAACAGACCGTGGGTAGTCCCCACCATTAGCAGTGTTGTTTTCTTTGTGGCGCTCGTCCTACTCGTCGATCTACGTCATTTTCGATGGATTCTCTTGGCACTCACTCCCGTCTCATTCAGCGTCTTGATCACCTTTGGAATGATGTGCTGGTTGGATGTGGGATTCAGTGTCCTCTTGATTATCGTCGTCCCCCTTCTTCTTGGACTGGGTGTCGATGATGGACTGCACGTGGTACATCGCATGAGGGAAGATGAGTCTTTGCGACCTGAAGACGCAACCATCTCAGTATCGAAAGCCATCGTGATGACCACACTGACGACTTCTGTCAGTTTTGGTGTGTTGCTCTTCTCCAATCATCCTGGCATTGAATCGATGTCACTGGCATTGCTACTTGGACTGCCGCTCTGTCTGATCACTTCAACCACTGTTCTTCCGGCACTGCGTGTTTTATTGTTTACCGAAACATCCAAAACAGATTGACGACTGTTTAAGTTTGCAACAGACAGATGGATTAACTGCTCATACATTCACAATATTGTCCTATAATGGGATCAACATGGAGGTCATTATGCTTTTGTTTCTACTTGCCTGTTCAACCAAATCCACCGATTCATCTACGCCCGACAGTACAGACTCGGCACTCCCCGACTCTCCGATAGAGTGTTCTGAGTTGTCCATCGATGAATGTGAGGCCAATGATTGCAATCTTCTCTCGGGTCGACCGGCAACTGAAAACGATGATGGTACTACCTGTATAAACTGGAGCATCGATCCGCAGCCGGCTGGATGCACCTCTGAAAATAGCAGTGAGGCTGTGATTAGTTTTGCCCAAGCTCCAGATGGTGTGTGCTGGTTTTTCCCCTCTGGGACCGTTCCTTCTGGATGGCCTGAATGTCCAACCGTAGACGATTGTGAGTAAAGTCATATGATCAAGTTGCCATGGTTCCTAAGTCTCTTCTTTGCCCTTATAGCTCTATGGTCTTTGAATCGCTCTTCGGAAAAGATCAAGAAGATGTCCGAAATTACCGGTGCATCCAAATCAGAGACGTACAGTGACGGGAGCATAGACCTATCAAGGTCCCATCGTGCGTTGAATGAAGTGCAACAGCCGGGTTCTACTCCGTCGGTCGATGAAAATACCCTTCTAGAACTTCTGAAACACCCTACCATTCAAAAGCATATCGAGGCTGAGGTGGAAAAGCGTGTCCAAACGGAAGCAAACAGGATCGCCAAACAAGAAGTCGATGACCTCAAACAGGAACAACGCGATGAGAAAATATCCAAAACAAACGCCTACATGGACGGGCTGGAATCCTTTTTTATGAACACCATCAACGTCTATGCGGAAGAATTTGAAATCGAACAACCTGTCGCAGATGAACTGGGTGACATCATTGAGCATGGGTTTCAAAAACAGCGCGATCTGTATGATCAATTGATGAATGAACAACTGACCGAAGAAGAATATAAAACGCGCTCTGGAGAAGCAAAACAGGAAGACAAAGAGGCTATTGAATCCTTGCTCGGTGAAGATGGAGCAGAAGACTTCAACACCATCCTGACAGAAGAAGGACGAAAAGCCCGCGAGTCTGGAAAGTAAGGTCACGCTCTCTAATTCTGTCTCAACGCCTCTTTTAGACAATGCCATGGCAATTCCACGCACTCTCGTCTTGCTGGAGCCGTTGGCAATGCTGAGAATACAAAGGTCTCTCCCATTCTTGGATCGTCATTCAGTATACCTTCAACATCGGTCAGAAATCTCTCTGTGCGACTAGACAGTTGTTCTGTCGATGAACCCACCAAATTGTCTAAAATCACCGAGGCACTGGCTTTGCAGAGTGCGCACCCTTTGACCTCCACCCATGCTTCCACAATTTCTTGATTTGCAATGTGCAATTGCCACTCAACTCGATCCCCGCAAATGGGATTGCTCTGGCGAAGAAGGTTGGTCACCATCGATGGTTTTTCGGAGTCTCGAACCTCCTTGGATCGGCGTAAGATTTCTTTGGAGTAGAGCGTCATGTAAACTCTCCAATGAGGCGCTTTAGTTGCTCTACTACATATACGCATTCCTCAAGGGTATTTAGACAGGACATTGATATCCTCGTGCTGCTCTCCACCCCTTTGGTGTCGTGAAATGGCTGAGTACAATGGTGTCCCGTTCGAACGACAATCCCCTCGAAATCTAAGAGCGTTCCCAAATCATGTGCATGCAATCCATCCACTTCAAAGGTAAACAGTGGAATGTCTGGACAAGTGGTCATCAAGTGAATCTTTGGAATCATCGACAGTTCTGTTTGCAAATGGTCTCGAAGCTGTTGTTCTTGAAGCAGAATCCTATCCCAACCAATATTCTCAAACCATTCTATTGCTCGAGCGAGTCCAACAAACCCTGTCACGTTGGGCGTTCCGGGTTCAAAGCCTCGTATCCCTCTTGCAATAACAACGTTTGTATAGGATACAGAGTCGATCGCGCCACCACCCACCATAGACGGTTGGAACTCTCTTCGCCAAGCGTCTTTTATCCATAGCCCCCCTGTTCCCAAAGGTCCATAGAGTTTGTGCCCGCCAAAGACCAGTGCGTCTATTCCCAGTTCTGATACATTGATCGGCACGTGCGCGACCGCCTGAGCAGCATCTACGACCACTCGTACATCGGTGCCTACTCTATCAACAATCTCTCGTACAGGCTGGAGTGTTCCAAGGACATTTGAGACCATTGGAAAACCAATCACTCGAACAGACTGCTCCAATAAGATTCGCTCCAACACTTCTAAGTCGATTTTACCATACTGATCGAGTGGTACAATCTCTATCGAAAACCCATATCGCTTCGACATTCTCTGCCACGGCAGAAGATGTGCGTGGTGCTCTACAGCGCTTAACAACACGACATCGCCCTCTGACAGTGTCTCGGAAACCGACGACACCAGCATATTGAGACCATGCGTGGTTCCGGATGTCAAAATCAGTTCGGATGAGGTCGCCCCGATGAAATTGGCGATGGTTGTTCGAGCCTGTTCCAGTTGTTTCGTGCTGCGAGCACCCAGATTGTGTACACCTCTACGGACGGTGCCTCGAAGCTGCATCGATTCACTGACGACATCCAATACACACTGGGGCATTTGAGCGGTGGCCGCCCAATCACAGTAGACGAGGGCTTTTCCATTCACACATTTCGACAGTGCAGGAACCGTTCTCCGGTACTGTTCAATCATCCTTCACCTTCCGTGAAAGCCTACTGTATCGTCTCAGCATATCTTCAGTATCCACATCCCAATGAATACCTTCATCTAGCACATCTACCAGCATCACACTCTCTGGATGAGTTTGCAAAATCTTCTTTCCACCAACATCTCCCGTACACGCTTTGAGGTGACGAAAGAATCTGGCAGGAAAAATGACCGGTTGTCCTCGGCGACCGCTGTAGGATGGCACGATGATTTGATTTGAATGATCATTGCTCACCTCACGCAACACCTTGAGGGTGTTGACGGAGACAAACGGCATGTCTCCAAGGACAATCAAAGCAGCATCCCAGTCTTCTATGACTTCAAAAGCCTTGGCGATAGATGTTCCCATGCCCTCTTTGTATCTCAAATTGTGAATCCACTGTACGTCAAAAGCCTTCAGCGCCTCTTTCAGCAATGCCGAATCGTGTCCTGTGACGACGAGAATAGAATCATATCCAGCCGTTACAATACTTTGAAGGGTGTGTTCGGCGACAGAACACTTCGTCGATTCAATCGGCATCAAGAGTTTGTTGGACCCCTGCATTCGACTCGAACGTCCCGCCATCAGTACAACAACGCCTATCGTGCGATCTCCCAAACCCATCAGGATGTCCTGTGAGTCTGTATCAGCTCCGCCAAAATCGAAACGGCGATTTCCGCTGGGGTTTGAGCACCTATATTGAGCCCTATCGGTCCACTGATGCGTTCCACTTGCGTCGTATTGAGACCACGCTCCTGCAATCGCTCACATCGCTTGGCGTGATTCTTTCTGCTGCCGAGCGCGCCAATATAGAACGCCTCTGCCTTCAAAGCCAACACCAGAGCCTCATCATCAAAGGTTGGATTGTGACTCAGTGCGACGACTGCATCGTGTGTACTCAAATTTTGAGTGGGGAGATACTCCTCTGGAAAGTCGGATACCCGCTTGACATAGTACCATCGTTCTGATTCCAGAAATATGGATCGAGGATCGATGACGATCACCTCGTATCCTACACCTTGCACCATCGGTACCAAGGCTTGCGCAATGTGTACGGCTCCGATGATGAAGATCCGAGGGGATGGCGTATACAGACAAAGGGCATGACCACTGGGTTGAATCAGAGACGTAAAGGTTGGAGTGCTTGACCACTGTTGAACCACAGTCATAGCCTCGTCCGTCATTGGTAAGTGGAGTCCCACCTGTATTCTTGAGCGTATGGAGACTATCAATTCTTGCAATACGCTAGACTGAGCCCGTTCGACCCAAATTGAAATTTCTCCACCACAGGACAACCCCACCGACCATGCGTCTTCAGTGGACACTCCAAACGACAGCCGCTTTCCATGCTTCTCGCCAGTCAACATCTCCATCGTTTGCTGAATCACGGTACCTTCAACGCATCCCCCTGAAACAGATCCTAGAAATACACCGTCGGCACGAATCACCAACTGTGCCCCCGCCTTGCGTGGTGCACTTCCCCATGTTTCAATAACCGTAGCCAGTGCGACAGAATGCCCCTCTTCAATCCATCGAAGTCCAGCTTCAAGCACCTCTAATTCTGTGACAGCAATCGTCATATCTTATTTCACAGGCTCAGGCGGACAAGGAGCACCAGCAGTCATCCAGATTTTAAACTGACGAGCAAATTTATCGTGTTCAATTGATGGTGTGCTCCGCTCCCCTCCAGGTTCCCACCCCCACAATACCAGTGGGTCATGAGCCACATGAAGAT
>CAJWHX010000070.1 GCA_913040875.1 uncultured Pseudomonadota bacterium
CCAACAAGATCGCATACTGTCTCAGCTCAAGGTGGAATTACCTGTGCCATTGCGAGCGATGATCCCGATGATGATTGGAGATGGCATATGTACGATACAGTTAAAGGCTCTGACTATATAGGTGATCAAGATGCGATCGAATATATGTGTGAAACAGGTCCTGAAGCAGTATTTGAATTGGAGCATATGGGCTTACCCTTCTCTCGTACTGACGAAGGTAGAATTTACCAGCGTCCATTTGGTGGTCAATCTAAAAATTTTGGTGAGGGTGGACAAGCAGCAAGAACCTGTGCTGCAGCAGATAGAACTGGCCACGCTCTTCTCCATACTTTATACCAGAACAATGTTAAAAATGAGACAGTCTTCTTCAATGAATGGTATGCAGTGGATCTAGTTAAAAATGATGATAATGCAGTTGTAGGAGTTATTGCGATAGATATTGAAACTGGAGAAACTGTATTTGTTAAGTCAAGTGCAACTGTTCTTGCTACTGGTGGTGCCGGTAGGATTTATGCCTCCACGACCAATGCTCATATATGTACTGGTGACGGAATTGGTATGACGCTAAGAGCAGGTTTTCCTGTACAAGATATGGAAATGTGGCAATTTCATCCAACAGGTATTTACGGTGCAGGCACACTTGTAACAGAAGGTTGTAGGGGAGAAGGGGGTTATCTAATAAATAAAGATGGAGAGCGCTTCATGGAAAGATATGCCCCAAACGTTAAGGATTTAGCAGGACGCGATGTTGTTGCTCGCTCTATGGTTCTGGAGATATTGGAGGGTAGAGGTTGCGGTGAGGGTGGCGATCATGTTCGATTAAAATTAGATCATCTTGGAGAGGAAGTACTACAGAGTCGCCTACCGGGAATATGTGAGCTTTCAAGAACCTTTGCTCATGTAGATCCAGTTAAAGAACCTATTCCTGTTGTACCCACATGTCACTATATGATGGGAGGAATACCAACAAATGTTGATGGACAAGCATTAACGCTTGATAGTGAGGGAAATACTCAGGTTATAAGTGGCCTTTATGCTTGTGGTGAAGCGGCATGTGTTTCTGTGCATGGGGCCAATCGTCTAGGTGGTAATTCTTTGCTAGACTTAGTAGTTTTTGGAAGAGCCTCAGGTTTATTTATTGAAAAGTCACTTGGTGAGGGTATTAAACTAACTGATCCAACAGATGCAAACATAAGCAAGGCAATGGAAAGGCTTAACATTATCAACAATGGCTCCAAAGACGGTGAATCTGCTGATGTCTTGCGTGCAGAGTTACAGAAGGTCATGCAAAATTATTTTGGGGTATTCCGCAGGGGAGATTATATGCAAGAAGGCATTGAGCAACTCAAATCACTCAGAGCGCGAATAGAAAATGTTTGTTTAGATGATACAAGTAATGTTTACAACACTGCACGAATTGAAGCACTCGAACTGCACAACTTATTAGAGGTTGCAGAGGCTACTGCCATTACTGCAGAATGGAGAAAAGAAAGCCGAGGTGCTCATGCTCGCGAAGATTTTTCTGAACGAGATGATAAAAATTGGCTTTGTCATTCTATGTTTTTCCCAAAAGAAAAAAGAGTGAAGAAGAGGGAAGTAAATTTTTCACCAAAGAAAATGGACCATTTTGAACCAAAGGTCCGGGTTTATTAATTAATTAAGGATATTTTTTAGTATGTTAAAAGTAAGTATTTATCGCTTTAATCCAGAACAGGACGAAGCCCCTTATATGCAAGATTATGATTTTGATACCCAAGGAAAGGACCTCATGGTGCTTGACGTTCTGGGTATGTTAAAAAGTAGAGATCCATCAATTTCATATCGTAGATCTTGTCGTGAGGGTGTTTGTGGATCTGATGGCATGAATATCAACGGAAAAAACGGTCTCGGCTGTATTACCCCTCTTTCAGAATGTGTGAAAGGAAATAAGCTTGTTATAAGGCCTTTACCCGGTCTACCAGTCATCAGGGATCTAGTAATCGATATGAGTCAATTTTATGCCCAGTACAAGAAGATACAACCATATCTTGTCAATGATGATCCGGCACCAGGTATTGAAAGACTTCAAACTCCAGAGGATCGTGCAAAACTTGATGGCCTCTACGAGTGTATTCTTTGCGCATGTTGTTCGACAAGTTGCCCTTCATTTTGGTGGAATCCAGATAAATTCATTGGTCCTGCTGGACTTTTGCAGGCCTATCGTTTCTTAGCGGATACAAGAGATAATGATACTGAGAAAAGGCTATCTAACCTACAGGACCCATTTAGTGTCTTTCGATGTCATGGAATTCAAAACTGTGTTGCTGTGTGTCCTAAAGGTCTAAATCCAACGAGGGCAATTGGGCATATAAGAAATATGTTAATGAAAAAGGCTGCCTAGGCTGGTTGCTATGAAAAAATAGAACTGTGTATTAAACACAAGGATAAATAGATGCCTAAAAGCATCATGCAAGAGTTTACAGAAAGCTCCCATCTATCTGGTGGTAATGCGGCATATATAGAAGATTTATATGATGCTTACCTTCATGATCCTAGTAGTGTTGCCGATCAATGGCGTAATTTCTTTGACACATTACCCCGGCCTAATGGAAAAATTGGTCCAGATACTTCTCATGTGACTGTCATGGCTCACTTTGAGAAACTAGGTAGACGCAGATCAAGACCAGTAGTCATTCCTGGTTCTGGTGGCGAAAATATTGAACATGAACGAAAACAGGTCAAAGTTGCCCAGCTCATAATCTCTCATAGAAATCGTGGCCACCAAAAAGCAAAATTAGATCCACTAGGTCTTTGGTCCAGGGATAGAGCACCAGATCTTGAGCTATCCTTCCATGGTTTGACACCAGCAGATTTGGATACAACTTTTCAATCTGGAATGCTGTATTTCGGTCCAGAAGAATCGACTCTAAGAGATATCATTGCTGGACTAGAAGAAACCTACTGCGGTCACGTTGGAGTTGAATGCGGTCATGTAATAGATTTAGCAGAAAAACGGTGGCTTCAGCAGCGTTTCGAGAGTGCTAAATCTAAGCCTAATTATGATGACGAAATGCGAAAATATGTTTTACAGAGATTAACGGCTGCAGAGGGTCTCGAGAAACACTTAGATTCAAAATATCCGGGTACAAAGCGCTTTGGCCTGGAGGGCAGTGAATCAATGATCCCGATGTTAGACGGAATAATACAACGAGCTGGTGGTTATGGAGCTAAAGAAGTCGTTCTTACGATGGCTCATAGAGGTCGTCTTAATGTTTTAGTAAATGTTCTTGGAAAGAATCCATCAGAATTATTTGCAGAATTTGAAGGTAAAAGACATGTTGATACTTCAGGAGATGTAAAATATCACCAAGGATTTTCTTCAGATGTAGTTACACCAGGAGGCAAGGTACATCTAGCTTTAATGTTTAATCCATCTCACCTAGAAATTGCAGCACCAGTTGCAGAAGGATCTGCAAGAGCACGACAGGATAGACGCGAGGATTCAAAAGGAGAGGTAGTCTTCCCAATTGTAGTTCATGGCGACGCGGCTTTTGCTGGTCAGGGTGTTGTTATGGAAACATTTCAAATGTCCCAACTCAGAGGATACAAGACTGGTGGTACAGTTCACGTTGTCATTAATAATCAGGTAGGATTTACTACTAGTGTTCAAGAAGATGCAAGATCAACGGAATATTGTACTGATATTGCAAAAATGGTCCAAGCCCCAATTATTCATGTTAATGCTGATGACCCAGATGCCGTAATGTTTGTCACAAATCTCGCAATGGATTATCGATATCAGTTCAAAAAAGATATCGTAATCGACCTTATTTGTTATCGGAGACGTGGCCATAACGAAACTGACGAGCCCTCTGCAACTCAACCTCTGATGTATAAGGTAATTAAAAACTTAAAAACTACGCGTGCTATTTATTCAGATCAGTTAGTCAAAGAGGGTGTAGTCTCTCAAGAAGAAGCAGATGCGATGCTCAAGGATTATAGGGGAAAATTAGATCGAGGTGAGAATGTTGTTAATAGTCTGGTTTCCGAGCCAGATATAGAGCTTTTTGTGAACTGGAATCCCTATTTAAACCAAGATTGGGACACAATAGTAGACACTACTTGCCCTATGAAAAAGATACGTGATCTAGCCAAAATAATCACAAGAAATCCTGATGGTGTGGTGATGCAAAGACAGGTTGGTAAGATATACGAAGATCGCGAAAAAATGGCTCGTGGAGCCTTACCTCTTAATTGGGGAATGGCAGAATTATTAGCTTATGCGACTTTACTAGATGAAGGATACCCTATAAGAATGACAGGTCAAGATATAGCTAGAGGGACATTTTCTCATCGTCATGCAGTCATTCATAACCAAAAAGATGGCTCAAGTTATATACCTTTAAAAGAGATACCAGAGAAATCTTCAAATTTTGAAATTTACGATTCTTTCTTATCAGAAGAAGCAGTGCTTGGTTTTGAATATGGTTACGCCTCCACATCTCCTAAGGGTTTGGTTATATGGGAAGCACAATTTGGTGATTTTGCAAACGGAGCTCAGGTGGTTATAGATCAATTCATTACAAGCGGCGAACATAAATGGGGGCGTATGTGTGGTCTCATTATGCTGTTACCCCATGGATATGAAGGTCAGGGCCCAGAGCATTCCTCTGCTCGATTGGAAAGATTCTTACAGCTCTGTGCAGAGGACAATGTTGTGGTTGCCAATGTGACCACCCCTGCGAACTTCTTTCACTTAATGCGTCGGCAGATGCTAAGAACTGTCCGCAAGCCTCTTGTGGTGATGTCTCCGAAGTCTTTGTTGCGTCATCCGAAGTGTATTTCGACGTTGAATGACTTGTCGACAGGATCCTTTCAGAAGATGTTGATGGATCCAATGTTGTCATCGGATGCCTTTGAGCCAAAAGCAGTAGAGCACGTTGTGTTTTGCTCTGGGAAGATTTATTATGACTTGCTCGAGCATCGTGAAATGATTGATCGATATCAAGATGCTACGGAAGAATCAGATCGAGAGAAGGTTCGAACATATTTGAAAAAGTTTGCTTCATTTGCAATATTAAAGCTGTTGGAATCGGGGGCGACCATAGATACCAAACGTATTGTAGTGACCAGAATTGAACAGTTGTATCCATTTCCCGAAGCGGAGATTTTGAAGCATCTCAAACGGTTTGATAAGCCTGACCTTCATTGGTGTCAAGAAGAGCCACAGAATATGGGGGCTTGGCCAATGGTGGATGAATGGTTCAGCGATGTTTTGGATGCACGAATCATCCATTACATTGGTCGTAAACGTTCAGCGAGTCCCGCTACAGGGTCTCCGAAAATTCACAAGGCAGAGCAGGCAGCTATTGTAGAAGGTGTCTATTCTCTGTAAGTTCATTTCATTTTCATTGTTATTGTTAAAGAGGTTTCTATGTCTAAGATTGTTGATGTTGTCGTTCCCACAGTTGGGGAGTCTGTCACTGAAATTTTTGAGGTTCGCATTCTCAAAGGGGTCGGTGAGTACGTTAAAGAAGGTGACGTTATATTGGAAGGCGATTCTGATAAAGCCAGTATTGAGATTCCATCTCCCATCACAGGTCAAGTGAGCGAAATCTTGGTTGAAGAAGGCGCAGATTTTCCGATTGGGGATGTCATTGCTAAGATTGAAGAGAAGGCCATTCCAGCGGAGGCGGAGAGTGCTCCGGTACCTGTCGCCCCTCATGAGTCATCTGGTGTAGCAGAATCTGTTGAAATTGCAGCTCCAAAGGCGGCGCCTGTAGTGGAGCCAGAACCACCGAAGACAGTGACACCAGTCGGTGCGGAAACCCGCGTCAAGATGACTCCACTTCGTCGTACGATTGCACGTCGATTGGTAGAGGCTCAGCAGACTGCAGCGATGCTAACGACGTTTAATGAAGCTGATATGACCGCGATCTTTGATTTGCGTAAAAAGTATCAAGATCGATTTGTTGAAAAACACGGTACAAAACTTGGGTTCATGTCCTTTTTTGTGAAGGCCATCGTAGATTCTTTGCAGGTCTTTCCGGCCGTCAATGCTGAGATCGACGGTGACTATATTGTGTATAAGAATTTCTATAACATCGGTGTTGCGGTTTCAGGACCAAAAGGCTTGATGGTGCCGGTGGTTCGGAATGCAGACCAGTTATCGTTTGCAGAAGTAGAGTTGGAAATCAAGCGCCTTGCTGGTTTGGCCCGCAACAATAAACTGAAGCCCCAGCATTTTCAAGATGGAACGTTCACCGTATCCAATGGTGGTGTCTTTGGTTCACTGCTCTCGACTCCAATTTTGAATCCACCACAAGTTGGAATCTTAGGGATGCACAGCATTCAGAAGCGTCCCGTAAACGTCAATGGGAATGTAGAAATCCGTCCAATGATGTACTTGGCTCTCTCCTATGATCACCGTATTATTGACGGTAAAGAGGCTGTATCCTTCTTGGTTCGCGTCAAGAACTTGGTCGAGAATCCAGAGCAACTATTATTTGATGTCTAAGAAGAATGTTTTTGATGTCTAAGGAACTAACTGTCAAGGAACTAACTTCATGGCGGGGTAGTTGGATGCGACCATGTAAAGAGGATTATGGGGTGATATATTGATCCATGATCATGCCAGCGAATACGTTAGTGGTATCAAATACTGTGGAGAGTTCGCATGAAACATTTAAAAGCCTGTGTTTGGGTGGGGCCATCAAAGAATCAGATCCGATCATCTGCCAAACCTGTACAGTCTGACCTCGAAACTTTGGTGAAGCAAGGTGTCAATATTGTCTTTCAAGTTGAAGACATTGGTGTGTGGTCATTTTTTACGACCGTCGCAGCTGCAGTTGAGTTTGCACATACCGTACTGGAGCAGAATGAAACGGTACAGCATTCAGTCCTCATCACGGCTGGAGACCTTCAGTATGAAGAGGGAAAATGGGTGGGGTATGCCTTAGAGCGCGTGAAGACTTTGCTGCGATTTTTGGAGCCTAGACAGATTTGGTTTACTGAAACACTCTTTCATTTGATTGATCTCGATGAAGTGCTTTGGGAAGAGGTGGGTCTCATTGCAACAGATCTCTCATCGGTTCGTTGTTTCCGAATGCTGATACAGGGTCAGGCTTTTGTTCCTACGGCATTAAAAAGAGCCATTCGTGAACAGAAGGTCATTGTATGTCAAAAGCATAGACCGATGGGTCCTGTGGAGAAGGGCAAGCATGTTGTGTTTGTTGGATATCCGTACGATCGAGAATTGCGTTCTCAAGTGGCGCGGGTGGGTAGTGTTATTCCGAACGATAGATTGTGGCTTGTATTGCCAAAAATTGGGGTGAAAACACGAAAGGCTTGGACCGATTTCGGTCGCCATTTAATCATTTCTGAACCAGATGTTTTTCTGAGTGATATCGTACGCACAGACCTAACATTGATGGACATGGGGTCTAATGGCACACTGTTTTTAGATCCCGTGAAACTATCCAGTGGTGAGGTGTCGATATTTGGAGTGGCTTTACCTCAGGTGCCAATGGCTCGCATCATTGATGGGTATACTTTGGATTTATTCAGCAATGGAGAATGGGGCTATGGAGAAGTAGACACGGCGGTGGTACGGGTCGCGGTCAATTTGGAAGGCAAATTTATCATCGCTTTTAAACCGGAATGTCGATTGAACAGTCGAGATATGGAAATTGGAAAATCGTATCCGCTCGGCAATGGAGCTCGAGTCACAATCGGTCGATTGACGTATCGATATATTGCTGATGTTGGAAAGCCTTATTGCGGATTATTTTTGGGGGAATCGACCAAACGACTCGCTCTGTCGGTTGGATCTAGAGTTGAACTGGGCCGTCAACCGGTTGGGAATGGTTTTGCCTTGCCCGATAGAGGAGGGGCGGACCGAATCCAATGGGGGCAGTCTGTACAAGCTGAGAATGCCCAAAGGAACAACCTAACCTTGGATCGTGCCTTAACAGGTCGACAACACCTCTCACTTTCAGTTCAATCAGTCGGTAGATTTATCATAGCGCCATTACACGACAAACTGCCCACGTTTATCCTACCACCATCATCTCAACGATTGAAACGCATATCCGGTGAACTCTTGATCAAAGATGAAGGGTTGATCGTAGTCGGTACCAATGTAATTCGAGTGGCAAAAACTCAATAGAGCGTACCATTGTACAGTACTTCGTTGCTTCGTTGGTTTAGGACTTGACTTATTGTTTCAGTGGAAAGAGACCATGTTTGTTGGTCGCTTTGCCAATGAGAATGTGATGTCTTTGCGATAGCCAGTTGCTTCACCGCCCAACTGATAAGGAATGGTGTCTTCAAACTCGACATGAATTTTGTCAACATAATAATCGAGTAGACCAGGGTGCCGAAGTTCACCGTTCCAAGCACTGTAGATATGTTGTCCAATTTGGAGAGGACTCATTGTGACTACACGAAGTTGGAAGCGCCCATCACGTTTTGTGGCGAAAGGAAACATTTTCATTTTGTAACCATAGTAGGGAGTGCTGGCACACGTCACGGTTGAAACCATACCTTCAAATAAAACGCCTCCTGTTGGAATCGGTTCGCCAATTTCTGCACCAGTTGGCCCAATGGCGAATGCCGGTCGGCCCAGATTGGTAATACGGACAGAGACCTTTGGTGTTTTGATGTGATTGGGCAGTGTATGAAGATATCCAGCCCATAGATATCCTGTCATTCCCTTCATGAGGGGTTTATACCACTTCGTTTTAGAGGAGCGTTTGACTTTGTTGTAATCATTTAAAATGGCAGCATCTATGCCCAATCCAGCAAATGGGAATAGGGTATCTTCTGCTTCAATCATGTTGGCTTTGATGATACTGTGGCTGTGAGGGTGTTCCCAACGCTTCAAATCATCACTTGGTTTAGATGAATTGAGCCAATAGGCCAACGCATTACCAGTACCCAGACGTAAAACACCAACAGTTGGAGGCGTGCCTTCTGAAAACTCGTGTAGTCCGTTTATGACGTCGACGATCGTACCGTCTCCGCCGCCAGCAAAGATGGTTTCGCTCCCTCTTTCGACACACTCTTGAAGCACTTCTCGTGAATGGAGCAGGCTTTCGGTGAGGTGTAGACGATCTGAAGGCAGTTGTTGTTGGAGCTGATTGATCAATGCTGGTGTTACACGACCAGCGTTTCGATTGAGTACCACATCATAGTTTAATTCAGACATTTCTTTCTCCATTATATATTGACATGTCAATACATTTAAGTTCATTATATCTGTAGGGATACAGTATAGCAAATATTTAGTGGATTGATTGTATTCCCTCTGTTCTTCACACAGTTGCCAAACTTCGATTGGGTGATGTACATGAATGGATTTTCAAGGTTGGAGGACGGAGTTCATATGTACATTGAGTACCAGAGAGTAGGTCTCCAATGTCACTTAGTGTGATGTTAACACCTCAGGAACGGCAGCGAGAGCGTTTGGAATTCCGGAAGGGTTTTTACCACCGGCTTGTGCCATGTCTGGTCGGCCACCCCCACCCCCTCCAATGTGTTTTGCCAGAGCGCGAACCATATTGCCAGCGTGTACTGTTTTGCCAGCAAGATCTTTGGTTGCAGCGACAAGAATTTTGGCGCCTTGGGTTCCAGAGGCTAAGACAACGACTCCACTACCAAGTTTATTCCGTAATCGGTCGGCCTCTTCACGCATCGCATTCATGTCTCCATTGAATTCAGCAGCAATCACTTTGATTCCTCCGAAATCTTGTACAGAGTCCATTAAATCTCCAGCTTGAAGTTGTGCCATTTCTTTACGTAGGTCAGCCAACTCCTTTTCCAATTTACGTTTGTCATCGATGAGCTTTTCCACTTGTTGTGGTACATCGCTCACTCGCACACGGAGCTGATTGGTCACTTCAGTTAATGTATCAGAACGTTCTTGATACCATTCAAAAGCTTTCGTGGAGGTAAGTGCCTCAATACGACGAACTCCGGCAGAGATTCCCGCTTCAGAGAGAATATGAAATAGGGCAATTTCCCCTGTTTGTTCAACGTGGGTGCCCCCGCAGAGCTCCACAGAAAAGTTGGGCACACACACCACTCTAACTTCATCTCCATATTTTTCTCCGAAGAGGGCCATTGCCCCTTGTTCTTTGGCTTCATTCATAGAACATACTCGAACATTTAAGCTGCTGTTGGCTTCAATCTCTGTTTGTACAAGTCGCTGGATTTCATTGATCTCTGTTGGAGAAACGGATTTGTGGTGTGCAAAATCAAATCGTAGGCGTTCTGGGGTAACCAAAGAGCCCTTTTGGGTGACATGGTTTCCGAGTACCTTTCTCAATGCTGCGTGAAGTAAGTGAGTAGCAGTATGGTTTCGGCGTGAGAGAAGTCTTGGACCAACAGCGATACTTGCGAGGACCTTTTGACCAACGGTGAGCTCAGATGCCGGAGAATCAATTTGATGCTCAACCACGTCTGGTGTTGGCTTTTGAGTGTCTAGGACTACTATTTCCGTATCGCCAACCCATAGAGATCCAGTGTCTCCAGCCTGACCACCACTTTCACCATAAAAGGGGGTTCGATCCAGTACGACAGAGCCCGCTGAAGTTAACGTCTGGACTGCCGTTCCATTTTTGTCAAATAGGGCTACGATGCTGGCCTCGTGACTTGTTTCTGTATAGCCGGTAAACTCTGTTTTAGATTTGACTTCTGCTATTGGAGAGACCTCATGTCCAGCGTCTCCGGAGCCTTTCCAGTTGGCTCTTCCCATAGCTCTTTGTTCAGCCATCTTTGCATTGTACCCATCGACATCGATTTCAATGTTTCGTTCACTGGCAATCAATTGAGTAAGATCGAGTGGGAAACCAAAGGTGTCGTGCAACTGAAATCCAATGTCGCCGGGGAGCAATCCACCATTCGAACAGTGGGTTTCAAAAGCCTCTTCTAGGATTTGCAGTCCTCGTTCAAGTGTTTCTCGGAATCTAGATTCTTCTGTGTCGATAACTTCTAAGACGAAGGACTTCTTTTCTACAATGACGGGGTACGCTGAGCCCATTTCTTCCATGACAAGTTCTGCGCATCCAGAGAGGAAGTTTTCAGTGAGGCCGAGTTTTACACCAAAGCGAATGGCTCGTCTTGCAATGCGCCGAAGAACATATCCACGTCCTTCATTGGACGGCATGATTCCATCTGCAATCAAAAAGGTTACAGCTCGAATATGATCGGCAATTACCTGTAATGCTACATCGGTATCCTTAGAGTTGCCATAGGTGGTTCCACTCAGTTTTGCACACTGTTGAATGATGGTTTGAAATATACTCGTATCGTAGTTGTTGTAGACACCTTGTTTAATGGCAACGAGTCTTTCTAGTCCCATGCCTGTATCGACAGAAGGTCTAGGAAGTGGATGCATCACTCCATCCGATGTACGATTGTATTGCATGAATACCAGGTTCCAAATTTCGACGTAGCGATCTGTT
>CAJWHX010000071.1 GCA_913040875.1 uncultured Pseudomonadota bacterium
GAAGCGCTTGATGACCCAGATCTCCCATCAGAGAAAACCTCTTTTAGCACCGTTGCTGTTTGTACCAGTTGGTTTGATGATGATCAATATCTCGGTCGCGGGACGTTTTGATACGCGGATGAATGATTGGCTGGAGCATTCTTGTCGTGTATTGCCCGATGATGGGTTGGTGTTTGTTGCGGGAGACGGTGCTGTTTTTGGCAGTATTCTGGGGCAAGAAGTACTGGGAGTATGCGAGCATGTTCAGTTTGTATACCCAAAACTACTTGTCTACGATTGGTACAGAGATCAGCTTCGTGCAAAAGGAGTGGAAGGCAGAACAATGGTTGAAGTTCTGCAGCACCATTCCGGACCAGTATTCTCAGTACTGGGCTTGGTTGGAGAGGACTCCGACCTACCCTTCTCTGTTCCGTATGGTGGGTACTGGATGCAGTTTATACCTCCGAATCAATCGTTACCAGATCCTGAAACTGTTGAAGCCCATTTGTACGAGCACAGTCAATTGATGAGTTTCAGTGATGTTCAGCATCCATTTTTATTGCAACAGTCTGCTGAAAACTGGCCCTTTGAGCAGTGGGGGCACAGCTGGATGGCACTTGGAGAGGGTTACAATTCTTTTGGGAATGAAGACGCAGCCAAGAGGTGTTTTACATATGCGAAGCAATGGTTGGGAGAGTAATCTTACAATTGGCATATAGATTGCATGAGAAGTGTATACAGAAATGTATACATGGTCGAACTATGAAGTGGTATTGGATTGTGTATTGAAATATACAGAAGGAATTGAACTCTATGGAGAAAATTATGAACGGTAAACTTGGAATTTGGATGAGCATCGCATTTGGTGCAGTAGCCTGTACAGATGTCAAATCAGAAGAAGTCACCACCGCTGGGATGTATTTGGATTACACCGTAGTGACAGAAGGTGAAGGGACAGGCTCAAATGTGAACACGTTACTGAGAGTGGGTGGGTTAACGTCCACGACATACGTGGATTTGTCAGCCGGTGATCAACTGACAGTGGCTGTAGCTGCTGAAGAAGCCGTTCTGAGTCAGGTGAGTTTAGGCGTTGTGCATTCTTATACGCAGCGATTTGAAGCCGATACAGAAGGGAGTGAATTTACATTGTCCTTTGATAGAGTTGATCAAACGGGTGCACCAGAGTCTATAGCATCACTACCAGCACCATTTACAGTGACGATGCCGGAGGTGGATAGTACCTTCTCTAGATCCAATGATACGGGTGAGATTGTGGTTGCATGGGACAATCAAAGCGACGATCGAGTCAACATCACCGTGCACGGTGATTGTTTTGCCTCTTATTTTGCACTGAATGAAGACGATGCTTCGACGCATACCATTCCATTGTCGTATTTTAAAGACAACGAATACGATTCAGCGAGTTCTTGTACTGCTGAGATAGCCGTTGAGCGTCTGCGAACGGGAACTGTTGATCCTGAATTTAGTGATGGCCAGAGTCAAGGAGTGCAGCGACGCACGGTGTCGGTACTGATCGAGCCCTAATCTATGCTCGGCCTCACATTGATGTGATTCAATGGTATTCTACAGCCTGACCGATCAACTATCAACTGTCAACGATGAACGATGAACGATGCGGGACGGACAGATACTTTACTCCGAACCAATCAGTCCAACCATCGCCTCTGTAAGGAAGGCTAGATTGTCCGGAGACCCCAGGTCGTGCTGTGTGAGGTTGTATACAAATCGCAAGTCCCCATTTTGATCTAGAATATAGACGTCTCTGTACTGGACATCCCACTGTGTCCAAGCATCGACCTCTTCAATATCTTGGAGCCATGGGATATCTCTATCCTCAGTGACACGTTCATTTCCATTTTCATATCCAATGCCGTTGACTCCGATTATTTGTACAGCATGTTCGTCTTTGTTCAATGTGTCTTGCAGAGCATTCAAATGACCAAACTGGCCAGAGCAGTATCCTCATGTTGAGTGACCAAAATACCAAGCCGAGACGAGTTCTGGACTGGTGGATGCAAACTGATCACTAGATACGGTCGTATCGTATAGATCTGAGGTTATGTTGACATCTAGAAGCGAAAAGACTGGTAGGGTTTCATTGATGTATTCAATGTTAAATGACTGACATCCGGTGTACATCAGCAAAGTTGTGAAAATGAATGATGACATTGTAAATTCTCCAAGGTGCTATACAAATCGTTTAACTCGTGCCCACAAACTGTCGAGTTCACTTTTGTACAACTCTCCTCTGGTTTCACCTTTTGGATTCAACCATAGGGAACCGGCATTTTGCTGAACAGCCTTTTTGAGGATCTGCAACATGGTCAATTCTTGCAGGTGTTGACCTCTTGGGTTGTACTGCAACGCGTGCTTTTCATCAGTGAAAGCCCCGAAACAATCTAGGTTTACGATGGTGTCGCACTTTTGTAGAGACCCATCATCATTGACCAATGCTAGCAAAGTGGCATCTAAGAGGGTGGTATACATTTGTAGGCGAAGCTGATGATCTTTATTTCGAGCCAACTGCTTCATTTGTCCAACCAGTATTCGATTGTAGATTTGTAAAGATGGACTGGGAACGACCGTTGTAGAAATGGTTTCGGAACTTTCTCCAAAGATGGAGAATATACTCTCTATCGTTGAATTCAATTCATTCAACTCAGAAGCATCCGTGAAGGTGTACAGTCGCCCAAGAGAGTAGCCTTGTCGTCGCTCTTTTAACCCAAGTACGGTCAAGTGCTCCAACTGTTCAACCGTCAGATGGTGTTCCTTGGGAAGATTTTTGTTGCAAGAGACTTCAAGTAACATTCGACTAGATGGCCGAAAACTTCGAATGGTTACCCAGTAGTGTTTGCCCTCAAACAGGACCCGATGTTCAGGAGTATTGAAGAGCGTTTGCAACGATGGAAAAGGAGTCATGCGGTGTTCCTAAAATATATTTTGTTTTATAGGACAGAAAATGTCCATATTGTACACAGTGATTGATCATATGTAATAATAGCATGTACATACAGTACAAGAATTTTTATCGGAGTTTGTCATGTCTACCAAGCCTCCCAAAGGCATTCAATCCAAAAAACATGTTTTACCTGAAGAATCTGAGGTTTTGTGGCACTTACTCAGTGGTCTATCTGAGATAACGGAGACGTCTTTTGACCAGTGGGACGTACTCTCCTTTGGATTGTTGGGCGGCGTTGACGTAGCACAGCAGAGTAATCTATTGAGAGATCGAGCAGTCCGAGTTCAAGTCCAAACTCATAGAGCCTCTTTTGAACATTTTTGTCAAACCTTACAGTTGGGCTTTGAAGAATATACCCTGAGCAATCAATGGACTGAAGATGCAGTCGTGCCTTTGTTGGATATGACAGAAAATGTTTTCTATCTCAATCGTACAGGTGTGTGGAGATTATCATTAACGGATGATTGTCAAACCTGGTGGGCGCGGAATCGATTGGGAAAATCATGGAACGCTGCGTCTTTCAAACCAAAGCGTGGAGATCGGTTGTGGTTGATTGAAGACATCTCCTCAAAAAATATTCAAGAGGTGCTTCACTTGGTATTGGCAGAGCAGTGTGCACATTTCATCAATAGTATCGGTGTTGAGACGCAGGTTCAGAATTGGTTGAATCATATTCGTCGACCCTCATTGAGAAAGAGTTGGCACAGTATACTGTCTGAAAAGACCGATTATTATTGGGCATCCCTTCAGTTGTACAACGAAATCCATGCACAATCTGACGTGGCTTTTCGCGAAAAGTACATACAGTTTCTTTTGCAGTGTGCAGAGTATTTACACTGTCCGGATTTGAAGTCTATGGCCCTTGATTTTCGTCGTTCTCAACGGTATTGGAAACAGTTGGGCTCCGTATTGTTGGATGATGGCTCTCCTCAACTGCGTGATGTTCCGGTCGTGGATTGGATGGACTCTAAGGTGGTCTTCCGAAATGCCGCAGAATTTGCTGAGGAGAATTTTGATCAAAATTTGGAATCTAGACTGGCGCTAATGGAGAGTGCGGTGCAGCGTATTGTGTCCGCCGAGAGACGCTTTTTTGTCATGGTATCGGAAGTTCTTTCTGGTTTGGTTCGTGGCCGAACATTGATTCAGCAGTTTGAAATGTAACTGAACAAACTGGTGTTTATGCGGTCATAATTTGACCTATAGTAGCTTGTGTTATTGTCAAAAATGTTAAATTGATAATGTTCAATACCAGTCTGAGGTGAAATTATGAACATTATTCTTGAAAAGGCCAATCGATTAATTTGGCAAAATCGGTCAAAAACAGGTGGTACGAAGCTGTTGTGTAGAGCTCGAGACATTGAGGCTTCCCCCAAGATTAAACTCATTGAGGACAGTCCTCGAGGCCACTCCAAGGCTTTGATTGAAGGATCGAATGGGGAGTTGTATGAAGCGTGGCTGTTTACTTCCGGAAAAGTCTATTGCTCTTGTGCATTCTTTGCGGATTTAGAACCATTTCAACGTCAAGCCTTAGGGTGTAAGCATCTTTTGGCACATGCGTTAAGATTGGTGAACAAGAAACGGGCCGCTTAAGTCTGTTCAAATGGAAGGTTGTTAAGTGACGTCGATGACCTTTTCGATGGTTGGAACGCCATATTCTGCAGCACCGGTATGGACAATCAGATTGTGTCTTATGGTTGCTGTACCGGCGTGATGACCATGCCCACAGAGAACGGTCCATTGTACATCGGAATGTTTAGTGGCCCACTTCAACAACAGATCTCCAATGGCTTTACACGTGAAGTCAGGGATCCAATCTGTGGCGCCTGAGTATCCCATGTACCACGCGGATTCAGGATAAGGAGGAACATGGGTGGCAACGATTATTTCGTCGATGGATTCAATGTTTCGACTGTTCAAAATGTATCTGATCTGAGTGTCCATACGCTTTTGCGATTCTGCTCCGAGACGTTGCAATCTAGATTGCAGCAGATTTCTACTCAATCCCGTTAGCTCTTTGATGTATCGATGGTCATTCAATCGAACTGGTGTTTGTAGAAAATCTCCGTTCCGAGCGTCTCCCCAGCCACCATCTCCAATGAGCACTTTGGTTTGAGACAACTGAATGGCTCCAGATTCGTCTAGCCAGTGGGCATCTTGCTGGACTTGAGACCATTGGGACACCTGAGAACGTACAGATTCTATACTTGCTCCATAATAATCGTGGTTTCCCAAAACGAAGTACAAGGGCGCATCGATGTTTCGACTCAGCCACTCTAATTCATCAATGATGGACGTTCCGGTGGCGATATCACCGGTGATCAATACTTTGTCGGCATTGCAATGATTGATACTGTTCACAAACGTCAATCTGGATTTCGTTGAAGCGCTATCCAGATGAATGTCTGTCGCCCAAAGCAATTTCATTGTGAACCTCATCCTCTCATACGTTACATACATATAATCGAATTATTCCTTGAATACAGGAGTCTTTATGTGGTTGTTGACTTGGACGTTGTCGATGGGCTGTCTAACCAAAATGGTCGATCGAGTAACCGTGGATCGTATTGTGGGTGAAGGCCAGACGATAGCCGATACACAGATGCCCTGCGCTTTGGGAGAATCGCTCAATCATGTTTTGATGGCGACTCAAGGAAAACGCACACCCAATTTGGGACTGTTGATCAGCAATGGCACTAGTGGTATTTGCGCACAGAGTAAAGCGTGGGAAGAACGTCTACGTGCAGAGCGTACGAAGGTTCAACGTCCGTTAACGGATCCGTATAGAGTCGCAGAGATCAAAGATGCTCAGATAGCTGCCAAACGGTGGGACAGACAGACGGCCAGACGATTTTATGCTGCATTTACATATGCAGAAGCCGGATTTGGATCTGTCGACACTCCCTGTCCAACGATCGAGGCACGGGATGAGTCAGCCTATTTGGTGGCCTTGATAGCGGGTACGTTTGCAGTCCTTCACGATAAGCAGAGTGACGGTACGGTAGGAGTTCCTTTGGATTTACTCCCCAAGATTGCACGTGCTTCGACTTGTTTGGATAATGAGAAGTGGTGGCACGTTCCTCAGGCATTGAGAGGGGGAATATGGGCAACCATCCCCGGTTCTGGACCGGACGACGTGGAACCTTGGGCGTTGCTTGAACAGGCAGCCAAAGAAGGTTCCGAGAGTGGTGTTCGCGTTGCGTATGCGGTGGGCGCACTACTTGCTAACAATGCTGGTGAGACAGACCGCATGCGACAGTTTTTAATTGGACACGGCGACTCAGTAAATCAAACGCCTCGGAATCAAGGTTTTGCCTTCTTTGATCAATATGCATATGAAGTTTCATTGCATCAATCTGACCTGTTGTGGATAGCTGAAACCGGTCATCGAACTCCGATACTGGGTGGTTTACCCATGTCCATACAGGAGACTCCATCTATAGACGGCGAGGATCCGTTTGGTGACGATGTTGAAGCAGAGCCAAGTGAAGATCCGTTTGGTGAAGAGTGATATCTGGCCGTTCAATAACTGTAACCATAGACAGTTTGATTCTAAGGAAGAATTTAGACATCCAACGGGTTATGCAAAGGTAAGAAGGAAACAGATTCGTAAGGTGAGGAGATTGACATGTTGTGTACACTTTTCAATATTGCTATACAAATGCGAAAAGCAGTCCAGCGTACAGTCCTGGTTGGATTGACAACGGCTGGATTCATGGGATCAGCGACCGCCCAAAGCATTTGTGTTTTTGATCCCGCAGGTAAAGCAGGTGATTACTATCGATTGCTTGATCAATATGCTCTAGAGGCTTCATCTTGGGGCGTCTCTCTCGATGTCAAAGTCTACACGGATGAGGAAACTGCAGTCAAAGACTATGAAGCCAAACAATGTGATGCTGTAGTGGCAACAGGGGTTCGATTGGCTCGATTTAACAATTTCCCTACATCGATTGAGGCGATTGGTGCCCTGCCGACCTATCCATTGTTGAAGAGTATGGTGAAAACACTGGCAACGTCGGGTGGTGCAGCCAAAATGATGAGTAAATCTGGCAATGCAACAGTGGGTATTATTCCAATTGGTGCGGTATATGTTCTTGTAAGAGATCGGAACATAGACACTGTAGAGGAGTTGGCGGGAAAGAAGATTGCCACGATGGATTACGACAAGCCGTCCGTTGTTATGGTGGAGAAGATTGGTGCCATCATGGTTCCAGCCGACCTAGGGAGTATTGGTCCGAAGTTCAACAATGGCGATGTCGATGCCTGTTATATATCTGCTCCAGTATACCAGCCGTTTGAGCTGTGGAAAGGATTGGGAGAGAAGGGAGGCATCGCGAGACTGCCAATCGCTCAAGCCACTCTACAAGTGATGGCACGTGAAGAGGCATTCCCTGCCGACTTTTCAGCAAAGTCACGAGCATTCTTTTGGTCTAAGTTTGATGAGTCGATGGGATATGTGACGAAGGCGGAGGCGGCCATTCCAAGTAAGTATTGGATTGAGATACCTGCTTCAGATATTCCCGATTTTGATGAGATGTTTCAGCGTTCTAGAATTGAGTTGCGAGACACACACAACGCGTACAATCCAAAAATGCTGAGTGTGATGAAGGACAAACGTTGTAAAGCAGATGCCACGCGTCCTGAATGTGCAGAGGATAAAGAATAATCGATGATGGATCGCATACGTCAGTTCACCGCACTGGGCATCTTTGGAGTGCTCTTTTGCGCGTTGTTGTTTGGGCTGGGTCCCTCTCTTTCTGCTCGACTGGTCTTGATCGGGGAAAAGATTTGGGACGGATACGCACAAGACTTGCGCTATGATCCAGATGTACCCGAGTGTGATTTACAAGAACTGGAATCTAAGCTGGAAACCTGCCCGGTAACAAATGGCCCAACGGGTGTTGAAACCGATGAGACAGATGATGAGGTAGATCCATTTGCAGATGAACAGGATCCGTTTGCAGATCCTGAAGAGGACCCTTTCGCCGATGAACCAATAGTCAATACCGCGGTAAAAGAAGAGGACCCTTTTGCAGAGGAATCAGATCCCTTTGCAGAGGATGCAAAAGAAGACGCGAAGGCCGAGGCGGATCCATTTGCTGAAGAGGTCGATAAAGACGATCCGTTTGCGGGTGAAGCAGATCCTTTTGCCGCGGCACCATCGGTGCCCAAAGTGAACTGTATAGCATTGAGTACGTTGGCAGAGCGATGTTCGATGCGACATGCAGCCTACGATGATGTACAATCTAGGTTGACCACAGATGTTCGGGCATATCGCAGCGTGGAGCTTGCTTTTGGAGCCATGGCGAAGTTTCCATATTGGAAGCACATGCTCATTCTACTTACGTTACTGGGAGCCATTTCAGTCACCTCCCGCAATGAACACATTTCTTTGCGAGAAGTCGAGAATCAAACAGAACATCGAGTATCACAAACATTACAGTTGACGGTACATCTGTTGTGGCTTGTTTCCTGTTGGAATGATTATCAAGTTCAGCAGGCATCTGCTGCAGCAGCCGAGCATGCTGGAATTCCCCTTTTGTGGTGTGCGGGTTTTGCCGCGTTGGCAATCATTAATGTGTCACACCTCATGAAGCGTCCGGAGTTTTCAAATCCTCAACAGTTTTCGATTGGACGTTTGCTGATGACCATTCCACTGTTTACCTACATGGGACTGATTGCTGGGGTTTGGTTTTTGGGCTGGGAAGGACTCTCTTCAGGACAAGCCATTTACTTGCACAAGTTTATCCAACATCCGACCATTTACCTCGGGATTGGTCTGTATATTTGGGCAGGGATGTTATTCGCGACGACTCGAGTAGCGAGGTTGGCATTTGGATTGCTTACACCGTGGGGATTGCCAATAGGGGTACTGGCTTGGCTTGCTGTGGTGTTGTCCGCCATCCCAACGGCATATTCCGGCGCCTCAGGTATTTTTGTAATTGCCGCTGGTGCGGTAATATTTGAGCAGCTTCGTAGTGCCGGAGTTAGCAAACGGATGGCCCTTGCAGCCACTGCAATGTCTGGATCTCTAGGCGTGGTTTTACGTCCTTGTTTGGTGGTGGTCCTCGTAGCGGTCCTTAATAAACAGGTGACCACGGATGAATTGTTTTCTCAAGGTTTGTGGGTGTTTGCCTTGACGGCGGTCCTGTTGCTGGGAGCCTTTTTATGGCGGAATCCGGAGCCTCTTCGAATTGATCCCGACCCACGTGCCAAAGAATTGTTTATGGGTGCGGTAACATCTTTACTGCCTTATGCAGGTCTAGTGCTGATCGGATGGTTTGCCTATGGCTTCTTGCTTGACATGTGGGTCAATGAACAGACGGCAGCATTGGTGTTACCCGGACTTCTATTGGTCATAGTGGTGTGGGAGAGAGTGAAAGTTCGTCCGAGTTTGCCAGAAGAGCCAGATCAAAGATCTGTAATGCCAACGTTGATCGATGCGACGATGGAATCGTCTATTCACATTGGAGCGTTGTTGGTGTTAATGGGAGCATCGGTTGCACTTGGCGGAGTGGTTGAACGGGCTGAGGTGATGTCCTTCTTTCCACAAGACTTAGGTGGACCGGTCGGAGCAATGACCGCACTCGTTGGGTTGATGGTGCTTGTTGGAATGACGATGGATGCTTTGGGCGCTGTGGTTCTCGTTTCAGTGACACTGGCAAAGGTCGCTTACGACAATGGCATTGATCCCGTACATTTCTGGATGATGGTCTTGGTGGCTTTTGAGTTGGGATATTTGACGCCGCCAGTAGCCCTCAATCACTTACTGGCACGTCAGGTGATTGGTCCAGAGTCCAATCTGGAAGATGAGGAACTGGGATTCTGGTCTGACAACGAACACTTATGGCTTCCCATGCTGGTGATGGGTGTGGCACTGGTATTGGTTGCATATGTCCCATTTATTTGGTATTAGTCAAGATAAGAAGGCTTTTTGGAGGAATAATGAAAACAATTATGTATTGTCATGGTCGTGGTTCTACCGGTAGAGGTTCGAAGTCAACCATAATCAAAAATTATTTTGAGCAACACAAATTTGTTGCCAATGATTATCCGACGAATGATCCTGTGGAGACCAATAAGGACAAGCCAATGCCTTGTGATCTGCACCAGATGAAAGAGTTTTGGCGATATGTACAGATGTTGACAGGAGATATCAAGATTCACAAACCTGATGTCATTATTGCCTCCTCGTTTGGCGGCGCTGTATTAACACGTGTCATTATGGAAGGTGGCTGGACTGGGCCGACAGTTTTCCTAGCACAAGCAGCTCACAAATTTGGTGTAACAGATACACTACCTGTTGGATGTGAGGCCATCTATATTCATGGTACAGAAGATGACGTAGTGAATTTCGAAGGGAGTGCAGTATTGGCAGGAACCTCTAGCAATGCAAAACTTGTAACGGTGAGTGATGGACATCGTCTTAAAGCAGATGAGAGTCGAGAAGCCTATTTGACTGCAATCGCTGAACTATTGCAAGATTGATGTAGAGCTGGCTGGACATGTGGCACTCCGCGTGGTGGTTATTTTTATCCACAGTCGTAGACGTTGGATTGAATCAGTCTGAACAGCGTTCACAAGCGCTGGAATTCTCAAGGAGTATCGAGTCGTCAAAGCAGTTTGAAGTCTCGTTGGTGGATTCCTTGGGTGAAGGTGCAGGATGCTTTGACTCAGACCCTCGCTACGAGGTACAAACGGTAAATTGTCAGACGTGGTTGCAGTGGGTGTTGGCAGATGCGTATGCGAGAGGCAATAAGTACCACTTTCGCAGAAATATGGACGTATTGCGTTACTATGAAGAGATTTCATTTGCCCACCGCAAGCATTTCATCGATCGGTGGATATTATATGCACCGGAACCACTGATGACCATAGATCTTCCGAGTTGTCAGAGTGACCAGAGTCAACTGATTACGTTGCAACTGTCTGCATTTCGGAATCAACAGCAATTTCTCATGCCGTTGTTTCAAGAATCAGCCAGTGGTACGGAGCAACACGTCGTATCTTATCTATCGATTGAACAATCCAATCGCTGCGCAGAATCACTCCCAGAAGGGTGGTACGTAGGATTCTTTGTCGCCAATGATACATGGCTCTCTAAGTGGAGTTCAATCGGTCAAATGGGTCTGGTCCACTCAATGATCCTTGAAAAAACAGAAGGCCAGTTGTTCATCCATCACGCGTCAATGGACGCTAAACGTGTCATTAAAGAACCTTGGATTGATTTTCAACACCGTTTGGGTGTTGTGGCAAAGGGGTACCGATTCTTTGGATTGGATCCGACGTGGGCTCCCGGAAGAGAGTTGCCTGTGGGAGAGTCTAGATGTCAGTAGAATCTGATCGAATCCCGTCGACGTTGAGAATGCCAGTCGGAGTTTGTGTA
>CAJWHX010000072.1 GCA_913040875.1 uncultured Pseudomonadota bacterium
GTATCGGCCAACAAAAGCACCGTGGTTGACGTAACTCGCTTTCGTATAGCGCTTCAGCAAATCTGCAACCCCATCCAAACGATCATCCACCCAAAATATTCTAGGCATCGCTAAGAGTACAAATGCAGTATCCTGACGCTCCTGTTCAGCAATATCAATCCGCATATCGGACTCTTGCTCTGCCTCTAATACGCGCTCTATCAATTCGATGAGCTGGGTCGACGTACCGAGTGTAAAGAGAAACTCAGTCGGGAGAGAATCAAACACATTGCAGATGCCTTTGTATCGGAAGGATCCTTTCGGAGGATTTTCAGATTTCAAAATATCCGCAAGAACCCGGCGCAACACAGGAACATGTCGAGAGGTTTGTGTCACTGCACGATAGGTAAACAGACCGGTGATGTGAATGGGCGTGAAGCCTTGACCATCTCGATTTGGTACAGCCAGATACAGTTCATCTACCAACCCAACACGATGGATGGGGGACTCCACATTGCCCTTCCGTACCACTACCGGTGTACCATTCACCGTAGGACTCCAATCCAAAATGGTTGGAACCCACAAATGCTCCAGACCTTCTCTCAAGATTCCTGATCGCTGATCCCCAATTTGCAGGCCCATAAAAACAAAGTTCTCTTGAAGCAACCAATCAACAAACTCAGCAGCCTCGAGCATCTCGTCTCGCCTCTCGATAATACTCCGTGCAGCACTTTCAAATCGTTCCGATGATTTTTCCAATACATTCGTGATATCCGTAAAATCAGAAACTACAGCCTGAGCGAGTTGCAAACAGTTAATGAGAGACTGCTCCATGTCCTCTACAGTATTTGTGAATCCACCCTCCAACTCAAATCGCAAGATGCTTTCCAGTTGAAAGTTTGGCTCATCCACTGCGACAACCTGTCCAGATTCATTTCTCTTAAAACCGACAATTACATTAAAACCCGTCACAGTTTGAGCACCCAACTGCTTCAGATGCATTCGCACGGAATCCACAATAAACGGTTGGTCGGGCAGATTGATGCAAACAACTCGACGATTCCCTTTCCCCTCTCGTACCTGTACAGTTGGCTCTCTAAAACGCACTACATCCAATGTGTCCAAAATTTGGCGTACAACAGTTTCATGTGTATGCCGTGTTCGAACTGCAGCGCGAAGCTGTCTGGCCACCGCCACCGCATATCGTGCCAGTATCTCTGTACGTTGTTCAGATGGAATGGCGTTTAAAATTCGTCTTTCGTAAGCACTCAAATCCATTGGAAACCTCATGTAAGGGTTGTTAAAACCAGTAAACAGCTTGAGCTGGACGTACACACCACACTGTTAATGCGACGCTTCAACTACTAAAGTATCAATAGAAAAAGGCTATCTCTATCAGTCCTCAAAGGCAAAAGGCGACTGCCATTTTTTATGTAAATAATGCATAAAAAGGATTCACGAATATGCAAAACATCTCATATACAACAAGTGCTGAACAACGTTCACTTGAGTGGTGACAACTGAACCACACCCGATTCGTATAGGGCTTCTACCTTGTTCCCAGTCAGTCGAAGGGCCGATGGATACTCTCCGTAATGTCTGGATATTCCTGTATCTATAGCGAATAGAGTACCGTCACATCGACTGTGAATCTGACCATCTCTCTGGGTCGTATGCCCCATCACCATCCTCGTCGCACCCAATTTAGACAATACAAATTGCGCTTCTTCACAAGCCATAGACTCTGTCTGTTTCCAGTACCCTCGATACCATAAAGGTCCTTTCTCTCCAAGAATCTTTCTATCACCCACCCCCAGCATCGCCAGTCGAACTTCTTCAGACAATGTCTCTGCCGGTTTGGCAAACTGCCGAGAGACCCCTCCATGAACAAAGATGGTGTCCCCAAGTTGCAAGACAGCATCCTTGGTACTCAGCCACTGAGACCATTCACCCCCAATAGTAAAAGCCGCTTTGCGCTTTTCCAATCCCCCAAAACTTTGAATGTCTGCCTGAGATACATATCTCCAATCTCCTTGTACATTCATCACTTCATGATTACCTAGCAATACGATAAATTCACTGTTGTGTGCTGGAGCTTGGGTCTCCAAGTCTCGAATCCATTCGAGCAGTGGCTGACCATCTGGACCTCTGTCCGTTAAATCTCCAGTCTGAACAACTATCGTATCCTGCACAATCCATTTACCAGTTGAGTCTGTGATCCCTGCTATCGAGAAGGCCTTCTTAGCGGAAGACAGATCTGCATGTAAATCCCCCACCGCAACAATTGTTTTCGATGTCGATGGAGCGGCATTCACAGTTGTAGGTAGAAAAAACAGACTCAACAGCATCCCAACTACAGTATAAAATGGACACGAGTGGTAATTGTTGGATACAGTCATTGTATACTCCAGATAGCTAGCATTTTCCTTTTAGATTTACGATGAGACACTTTTATGAATGATGCATTGCAAACATCGGCTGTACAATGGGCGTCGCAACTTGAACTCGCAATCAAAGAACATCCGATCATAATTCATTACGAGATCAGCATCGACCTATCACACATTAAAACCTTCTCCAATGAATTGGATGGCCGCAATCGATGGGGTAACATCCTGAAATCAAATCAACACATTCATCACCAATTTCAGATTCGGGTCTTTTTGCAAAACGGTCGTTTTTCATTTGTACAGGATGTACGTCGATTTGCTGACGCTGACCAAACCCCACACAAAGTGATTGAATCCCTTTTATTGGAATCCAATCAGCTTCCAAATCCAAATGGGAAAACGATCTTTACAAACACCATCCACCAACCTCATCCCCTCGAAATTTGGGACCCAAGATTTGATACGTTGGATGCCGCTCGACGAAAGGAAATCTTGTTGGACCAATACACAATGATCCCTCAGATGAACAAACGTGCACGTTTACAAAAGGCAGACCTGAAAGAAATTCAAGTGATGCGGCACATTCGAACGTCACAAAATTCAATGTCTGAACAAAGCACTAGATATGAGTTGATTGGTATGGTTGCCAACGGAATTGAGCGGGTTCCATTCCACATGATATCAAGACGATTTGCAGATCTTTGTACGCACCCTTTTGGCTGGACAACATTTTACCCGCCTCCTGTCCCAAACAAAACCGCCGCTGCAATAGCTCCAGATTGGATGCTGATGCTGACTCCACGTATCGTAGCTTCAATCGTAGAGTGTCTGCCTCCCGCCTTCGAGTTGGATCGGCTCGAGAAGGGAACCAGTTTCTTAGCTGGCAAACAAGGCTCTACCATCGGCTCAAAGAGAATTCACCTCATCGATGACCCGACGATGCTTTCAGGTGTGCACTCCCGTAATTTTGATGCCAACGGTGTACCCAGTAAACCGCTCACCCTCGTTTCAGATGGGGTATTCAAGGATTGTTACATCCCATTAGACTCTCCAGGAAATAAAGAGCCCACCGGACACATCGGTATGAATGGAAAACTTTGGTGTGGCAATATCCTAAGCCAAATGGGACGACGGTCTCAAAACATGATTCTTGCCGATCGTGGAGATGCATTGATAGGAACACACATCGTAGAACCAACTCAGTTAAATATTGAAACTGGAGTCTTGAGGTTGGTTGCCAACTTTGCACACATTTCCTCCAAAGGCTTCGAAGGCAACTTAGGAATACGAACAGTGGTGGTTCCAATCCTAGAGTTGTTTGAACAAGTCTCTGAAACGGCAAACGATCAAAATCGATACAACCACGTTGACGCCAGTACTTGGATATTGGATGATTGTAGACTTTTATCGTAAAATTTTATCGTCGAAGTTTATCAAAGCAGAATTTTATAGAATACAATCGAAAAGATTCACGAGCACTTTCACTGTGAAGCGGTTGAACAATCATTCACACGCAGAGAGAGTTGTGGTTGCAGGTGACTGATTCTCCACCACAAACTGTCCCGTACCGGCTAGCCAATAAATATAGCCCACATCCCACAAATCTCTTGGTGAAAGCAATCTAGATTCTTCGGCTATCAACGCGCCATCGAGGTATACTCGGACCGTGGCCGTCGTGTCCCCATTGCCATTTCCATTGAAATAGTGAACCATGATATTGTAGGAACCGTCGTATGGCGTTTCGATCTCGATCTCTTCAGGACCATAGCCAATACGGTTGTCCAAGGAGAGAGATGGATCATCAAACACACCCGATTCGCCCCAGCTAGGGTTTGGATTGCACCAACAGCAATCTCCATCGTAGCTATAAAAGTCATAGCCTTCCATCACCATGTGGAGATCGACATCTGTATTGCCTTTATCCCACACCAATTCTACTTGGATGGCTTCATCCGGAATGGCTGTAAATTGGCACATGTTCGGTTCTGATTCCAATCCGATGCTGTTGGCAACAACCAATTGCAACTCGTAATCTCCGGCTGCATCGACAAAGAACGGACTGTATTCCAATGTGGGTTCTTCAATGGTGGTGTTGGACCCCGGAGGCTGTGACAAGAGTGTCCACTGATACGTCAGTGGCTCATATCCTTGTGGGTCTGAAGAGTTTTGAGCGTTCAGATGAACCGTAGTCGGGGGATCGACTTCACTGGGACAGGGAAATCTAGCTTCTGGATACCCAAAGTCTCCGCCGCCGTTTCCAAGAAGTGCAATCGTTTGCTCTCCTTCATCTGGATCATTACTCACGATCGTAATTATGGCGTTGTCTCCAGTTTCCGCCGTTGGAGCGTACGTCACTACCAGTGTACTGCTCTGTTCGAGCCCATAGGATACACCAGACACATCGGTCATCAGCGAAAACGTCTCGGCACCTTCAATCGTTACGGATTCGATGATCAAATCGCCCGTCCCTCGATTGGTCAACGTAAAATATTGAGTTGCGGTTTGCCCCTGCGCAACCGTACCAAAATCCACTGCTCTTGGCGTAATTTCAATATCCGGTACCGGTCCAACAACTCCCTCTCCATTTAGTGGAAGCGTCATCGTACCATTTTCAGGATCATTGCTTGATATCACAATGTTTCGGTCGTATTCTCGGTATGTCTCAGGCTCAAAGGATACCGTTATGGTTTGACTTTCATTGACTTCAACAACGCCCTCTGTAGGTTCGATAGTATAAACACCATCGTCATTGCCATCGACCTCAATCGACGCGATATCCAATTCCGCCAATCCCGAATTGATGATTTGGAATTCTTGAGTGTCCGTATACAGCACCACCGTTTCAAAGTCTACACTCTCCGTCGTAAGGGTCAACGTCGGAAACAATTCACGAAATTGAGTTTCCTCAAGCTTATCACCTGTACAAGCGGTCATCGATAGCATCACCACGCTCATCAAACTCTTTGCATCCTTCATTCTGCTCTCCTTAACTGTACGCTTTGATGCACATTGGCACCATATTTGCACCTCAATGTATCACATGCAAAAGATGTTCCACATTGCAATCGACAATCCTTTGAAGATTGCGTTACAATAGACATAGTATAACTGGAGTTTTTTATCATGCCTTTTGCCTCTTCGTTCATCCTCTTTCTTTTTGGGTGTATTGGCTGTCAAAGCTGCCAACCTCAAATTGTACCCCCAGACAATCCAGACGATCAGCCTGAGCCTTCCTCGGAAGACACGGACACGGCCGAATTAGAGGATACAGGTGACACTGGACTTGCTGAAGCTCCACCCTGTCCCATTATGGAGATTGAACCCAATGACAATTACGACGAGGCACAGGTTGTGTTCTTGGAAAAATGGATTTGCGGAGACTACGACAAAGAATTTGATCTAGACAATTACGGCTTTCAGTTTCCAGAAGACGAAGGGTGGTTAAAAGTGTGGGGTCGGGCTCAAACCGTTGGGTCTCTCTCTGACATTTTGATCACACTCGACCAAGGCTCCAACACCGCAGTATCCTTCGCTCAGATTGGCACGACAGATCCAATGATGGTGGTTCCCGTAACCAATGAAGATGTGCTTTACACAACCATCTACGATCAGTATGGTGGGTATGGTGACAACAACTTTTATGAGATGATTGTATCGCAAGTGAAACCACCGGTGGAATGGAACAGACTTGAAAATGACGACATTGGAAACAACAACGCTCCTGCCGGTGCAGAAGAAGTGGCCAACGGAGATCGAATATTCGGAACAGCCTCCACCAACTTTGATACCGATTGGTTCAAGTTTACCGTCGCAGATGGTGAGTCTATTCAAGTCACGGTTGATCTGACCGCCTTTGCTGAAGGCTCTCCAATGGATCCGATCGTATACCTGTACGACGATCGGATATTTACGGACTCGGATGCTCCGTATCGTGCAGTCCGAAACAATCAGTCCGGCGACAACATCAACTTGGATCCCGTCCTGAGATATACAGTCACGCAATCCGGTGATTGGGGGATCCTTGTCAAGAACAATGGTCCCGGTGGTTCAGATTTCCACTGGTATGTCGTAGATATATCTTTGGAGACCGCTGAATAAACCCACCATCACTGGAAATTCGGCACCAGATTTGCAACGAGATATGTTGCTTAGCACAAACCAACCGTGAGGATCTTATGAAATACCCTACTCTTCTAGCATTGTTTGCACTGTCGACCGCCTGTACCAACGATGAACCCAAGCCAGAGCAAGGCGACTTACCCACAGACACAGGAACGGAAGAAGATACCGGTGGGGTCGTCGATTGTGATGCGACTGTCTCTAGTACTCCCTCAGTAGATCTGCCATCATCCAGTTGGTTTTTCCGTGATGCTGTAGAACTGACCTTTGATGAAGTCAATGTGGCTCTGGATTTGACACTCACCGACAGTAGCGGTTCCGACGTCCCCGTTGGCTATGAGTGGAATGAGTCTCGAGAGATTGCTCACGTTCTACCAGAGTCGGGTACCTGGATGGGTGATGAAGACTACACATTGGTTGCCAGTTTCTGCGGAACCAGTGAAACATTGACCTTTGGCACCTCAGAGTATGGTTTGCCTCTCGAATCGGATGCGGATTCACTAGTTGGCAACACCTACAACATCGATCTGGCTTCTGCAGAGTACACACACCCTCCGGGAATTGGTACCCTGCTGTCGCAAAACATCGATCAACCACTGCTCTTCGGCATTGAAGCCTCAAATGGTTCCTCCTTAGACTTCATCGCCGCTCTAGGAATGTATACCAACACGGGTGGGATTGAACAAACCACTGGGTTGTGGACCTTCCCAGGCGCAGATTTTTCCAGTGCTCCTTACTTTGATGCATATGCTGAAACCTTAGAGATTCAGTATGGCTCAATCGAAATTCCAATCTTTGATTTTGAAATTTCTGGAACCTTCTCCGCCGACGCACAAAAAATGGGATTCGCACACTTTGAGGGGCTTGGAGATACACGTGGAATCTCAGCCGAACTAGGGACAGGTGACGAAAACATGCTATGTAATTTATTAGCGAACAGTGGTGAGGGATGCGTAGCCTGTCCAAACGCCACTGGCGATGAGAAGTTCTGCGTATTCCTCGCCGGCGATATAGAAGAAGTGCTCATGGTGCCCAACCTTATACTTGAAGATATGTAAACTCCGTAGGAACTGACGATGTTGTCCACACTCAGTGTTGCCCAGATTCAAATTTTGTGTCACGGTGCAGCACTGGGTTTTTTTCTGGTCTTGGGGCAGATGATATCTCGCAATCAGCAGCCCTTAATCCGTCGAGACCTATTGGTGAACATTGGAACAGGACTCGGGATATTGATCGTTATCAAACCCTTGATGGTATGGGCGAACTCAGTACTGTCGTTGCATTTAGTATCACTAAAATCCTTGCCGGTGGTGTTACAGTTTGTACTGGCTTTCATCGCTCTAGACTTTACTCGATATTGGCTGCATTACATGCACCACAGAGTCCCCTTCTTCTGGCAGTTCCACCGAGTACACCACTCAAGCGCCACTCTAGATGCGACCAGTGGACTTCGTATGCACCTGTTCGACTTCATCCAACTCGCCTTGTTACCGACATTGTTGTTCTCGACCGTATTCGATATTCGTTCCTGGTCTGAGTGGATGCTTCCCTCTGTCCTTCTGGTTGGTACTTTTTTCGATGCCTTCCAACACGCCAACATTCGATTTGATATCGAACATCCTCTGGGAAAGATGTGGCACAAGCTACTCAACAACCCACACTTCCACGCGTGGCATCACGTACGAGATGTCGAAGGTCAAGATGGCAATTACGGCAATGTACTGCTCATTTGGGATCGCACCTTTGGAACAGACGTCACGCAAGATCAATTACCTGATGCACTTGGGCTCAACATCTCCCAAGCGTTGCACACTTCAGACCCTCTATCATTACAGTTGTTGCGTCGTCCTTCCGCTTAGTATAGACTGGTCTCCATGACCAAATCCTTTCGCATTGTTGGAGTGCTGATCCTCACTCTTATCAGCATGTTCTTTGCCTTTAGAGGGATTGATGTTTCAGAGATGCTCAGTGGAATTCAACAAGCCAACCTTTGGTATTTTGGGTTGGTTTGTCTGGGATATCTCTGTGCCCATGCGCTTCGAACACTCCGATTGTGGCTACTTATTGGATATCGGGGCACGTATGGATCGATATTTTCCATAAACAGCATTGGATTTCTCGCCATCAATGTGATTCCACTTCGTATGGGAGAGTTCGTACGACCTTATTTATTGTCTGAGAAGGAGTACACCCCATTTGGAGAGGCAATGGTAGCGATCGTACTTGAACGATGGCTCGATATGATCATGCTGCTCATCATGCTCTTGGGACTTGGATGGTTTATTGATTTACCAAATGGGGTGGTCGTTCAAGGTATAGATATTCTAGCTGTCGGTCAAAAAACACTGGGAACCATGGTCTTTGTCGGATTCATTGGGCTTATTGGACTGATTGGATTTGGTGAGCCAATCCTCCATCCATTGAAAACACACAGTCATCCAATCCTCTCTAAGGGCGCATCGTTTGTTCTTTCATTGAGAGAAGGGGCCCATCGGCTATTCGCCCATCCTGTATTGGCAGTACAAGCATTCTGTATTTCCTGTGCGGTATGGGGAACAACAATGGTGGCGATTTGGTTTGGTCTGCAGGGCTTCTCTGACTTTCCACACACAGTTGGAGTTGTTTGGTCCGTCTGGACCATTACACTGGTCGGCATGGTGGTCGCGCCCACTCCTGGATTTATTGGTGTCTATGAACTGTTTTGCGCAACAGCCCTCTGGCTTTGGGGAGTGGATAAAGTTGATGGCACTGCCTTTGCACTCACTTTGCACGCTTCTCAATTGTTGTTCACGGTCGCCATCGGTTCAATATTTGTACTGAGAGAAGGCATCAATCTTCGCAGCTTGGTCAACGACTCTCGTACCGATGTGGCTCCCGATGCTTAGTGCACGCTGCAGTGGTCATTGTAATCGGAACTTTTTCCAATCTCCGATAGATGCCATCGAAATTTGTCTTTTAGGAATCGGAGCATATCGTCTGGGAACTGCACGAACGATTTCCTCTTCGATCCATTGATGAAACACCTCTGCCGTATCAGCAGACAACCACCTCACTGAAGCGAAGTGAAGTTTAAGCCATTCAGTCTGTATCAACTTTTTCGCCACTTCAAGTAGCACTTCTTGAACCGCAACAAAATGTATCTCTCGTGTCTTGAAGTGAGCAAAAATCGCAGCCTGCTCCGGAGATATATCTTTCAACCCCAAATATATCTTCGAGAAATTAATATCTTTCAACACAGTCAACGTTTCCAAATCCAAATGTGTCACACCTTCTAAATGCAATGATGAATACGCTCCCAGATGCTTTAGTCGAAAATTTGCTATGGCTTTCGCATGTTCAACCGTAAACATCGTAAGACCATTGAGATGCAACGAAGCAAATTGTTGACCGTTCGTCAACGCATGAAGAGCCTCGGGCTCAATGTGTGTCAACCCATTCAATTCGAATCCTGAACTCGGAACCTGACGTAGGATTTCAGCTGTCGGAACATCCAATGACTGTAAGCCATTGAGTTCAATCTCATGGGTGCAAATCATCGATGGATGCCCTAGATAGTCTCCCCAATCTCGGATCAACTCTGGATCTGTAGCAATATAATTGAGGTACTTCTCGTACAAGTAATTCTTCTGATAGCTATGCGGATCCCAGTCCAACAAATGGGATGCTTGAGTAGAATCTAGTTCTACAATACCATTGAGTGGCAAGTTGTAGTGGTCTGATGATGAAAGCCTGTCTCGAGAATATTTCAGTCCGGCTTGAATCGTTCTCTGTGCTTTACGATCAATATGTTGGACTTTATTAAGGTCTTCCAAGTTGTATGTACATGCCAATATTACACTCCACAATACCATAGATACCTCCGACATTTTTTGAGTCGGTTGACTCAAACATTTCTACGACAGTGTATTAGACAACGATTTTTCTAATTGGTTCCACTCAGAGGCTAAATATTGTACACAAAAATTATAGCCATTCTAATGCATAGAGCAGAAAGGTCAGATCCTCCATCGCATCCTCAGCTTTCAAGTCGGAGCAATACACATGATCAAACGTGGCTTCATCATCACATATAGCAGTAGAATGCAACCGATTCTCTGGACGAATGTTTATTGTGACACTACGATCGATACCAGCAGACAGAACCCAATGATTCAAAAGATTCGCTTGCGGAGGTGTGATCACATCTCTTGCACCGATCATGTAGTGCCCTTCTGATTTATCTAGAAGAGCCAGTACAGCATCGTCCGAAATGTCTTTTAAATGTGGGAGTGCCACAGTAGGAACTTGCCATTGTTGTACAATGCTTGCCTGATCGACGGATAAAGACTCCAATCCCAAAGACAAAGCCCCGCCCGCCCATGAGGTGAAGGTGCTTGCCGGAGCGCGACTGGGGCCGTTCCCGCAAGAAGACCACGCGTGCCGAGTTGATGGTGTAGGGCTGCACGCCCGAAGTGTTGAGCAGTTTGGAGGCCTCCTGCATGCGAACGACCTCGTGGTACGACGACCGGCGGATCTGCAGCATGCGATGCCCAAGGTGCACCTCCGC
>CAJWHX010000073.1 GCA_913040875.1 uncultured Pseudomonadota bacterium
ATGATGATGATGATGATGATGATGATGATTATGGTGATGATGATGATGATGACGCATGATGCATGATGCGCCCGCATCATCTCGCATCTCGCATTCTCGCATTCTCCGGGATGCGAGAATGCGAGATTGGGCTGAATGATTCGTCTGATCTTGCATCTCACATTCTCGCGCTCCCCGGTTTGCGAGACTGCGCAATGAGTGTATTGGTTGGTGTGTCTAAATGGGTGCACTGATGAACCATGTGTGATGCACCAACGCACCCGATTTCTTCATCATGAGTCCACATCAGCATCAGCCCGCGCTTCATCTTTTGAACTGGGAATCGCTCAAGAATGCAACAGACGGTTGCCAAAAAGGCCTTCATGTCACAGGCTCCGCGTCCAAAGACAGAGCCATCGTTGATGATCCCCGCAAATGGATCCATGCTCCAATCTTGTCCTTCGACTGGAACTACATCCATATGCCCAGACAAACCAAGAGCATCAGGGCCTTGGGGTCCAATTTGTACAACGACATTTTGTTTTGTGGCTGAGGTCTCAAATCGATGAACAAGCCCACCGGCAGCTTCACCGCGTTCCGCCATTTCACTGGCAAAAGATACAATCGGCTGACTGGAAACGGTTGGGAATTGAATGAAACGTTGTAACAATCCTACAGTGGTACTGTTCGATGCCATCGGTCACTCTTTAGATGTATTTTGTGTATGTTCTTGAGAGCCTTTCTCCTTCCCTAAAGATTCATGATCGGAGTCTTTGTCCTTTTCCTCAGAGCCTTTTTCCTCTTCGTTTTTATTCTCTTGATTTGTTTCGGCTTCTTCTTCGCTCTCTTCAAGTTCTTCCCACCAATTGTATGCAGGAGTCCGTCTAACTGGAGATGCTGTACGAACAGTGGAGCGTACGGCGAGAATTTTATCTGCGATGGCCAAGTCTTTGGGGGCTTTTGTACTTGGACAGATCTCGTCTCCTTCGCTTGCGGTAGAGACCGGAGATCCCGTCATCACCTTATCTTTTGCTTCGAGTCTCTCTTCTACTTGCTCTGGGAGTGAGTCTCGTGCAGTGTCTTCTTTTTTTAGAGCTTCTTCAAGCAGTTGTTTACCGCGACTAACATCACCTCTACAGAGAGCCTGAGCAGACTTCTTATACAACGCCGCACATTCTCTCCAGCGTTCAGGTTCAGGAAGACTAAAGTCATAGTCCCCTTTGGCGACCTCTCGAAACCATTCGTCTCGTTGCCTGACTTCATCCAGTTCTATTTCCTGAATGCGTTGTACGTTTTTCAGTTGATGGCAAATAAACTCGAGTAAGCGATCGCGATCTGCGGAACTTTTTTGGAGTGTACTATTCAATCCTTGATTGCCCATTTTACCCGACATTTGCTTCAACAACTGACTGTCCACATCGGAACTTTTGCCAAGTTTACCGGATCTGGAAGATGCTGAACCAACATTATTTTTCAGTTTATTACTTTTTGACGGCATAAATTTTTGTTCACCAATACATTCAGGTATACACTACTGTAACTCATCATCACTGATGTAGTTCAAGTAATGTCAATACGAGGGATTATGAGGCGAGTTGTTGAACGGTTAAATATAGCAGTGCATGGGGATCGTCTTCATAAGGCTCGAACTGTTGAGATTGTATACCGAGAGCGAATGGAAAGAGACATCGGGTTCCAAACAGTTGAGATCCCTGAGCCAAAGCAAACTCGAACTGGAAAATATAGAGCCTCTCAAAACACCGTTGACGCAAGTCCAAATGCACCGCTGTTGAAGCGCGTTGTTCAGAATCCGTTCTCCCTAGAAAAAGGGTATTTTAAACGCGCTGATTTACCACGAGTTAAGATTCAACCAAGAGAAAAAATAGTTTTTCCACAATTTGTAAGAGAGCAGTTGCAAAAAGAAACCAAGGTTCGTACAATACGTCCTATGGAAATGCATTTCCGTGCAAAGTCTCCGACCATACCAACAGTAGAACGTTGGTTGAACCAAGAAGTCAATACCCAGAACACAAAGTAGAGAAGTTAATGAAAGAACTCGACGCAACAGCTACAGGATTGATGTCCGGACGAGACATTATTGGGGAAGTGACAGAGGCGGTGAAAAAGTACATCAAAGATGGTTGGGTGGATGAAAAGAACTTGACGATTGAAGAGCAACTAGACAAAACTTCAATGGGAAAAACGGATCAGTTTGCTTTCGTATACATGTATCGTTTGGCTCTCAATCCGAATCTTCAGAATAGAAAGCGTTTCCGTCGTGCCCCAGTATTTTTAAATGACAGCGAAGAGGATGGAAATATCTATTTGCATAGACCTCCGATTATGGTGGATCTTTTCTATTTGGTTACAGCACACGCACAGTTTCCTTCAGAAACAGCAAAGTTGCTGGGATGGTTGCTCCTTCGTTTGAATGAAGCAACTCATTTAATATACAGACCGAGGAAATTTACGTTGCCAGATGGGAGAGAGGTCGATTCTCTAGGAAGAGATTATGATCCCAATATCGAGTTGCAGGAGGATAATCTGGTGGTGGAGAAGGTGTCTCTATCGTTGGTGGACGATCTGACTGTTGGGGATGCGATCAATCTTTTTAGTCTTCACGAAGCACCGTACAGACCCTTTTTGACATACCGTGCTAGAATAGCGATCGACGGACCTTTGATACATGCTCCAAGTGGCACTCGTATTGTTATGGAACGTGCCAAACAAAACCCACGATCTGCAAAACCGCGGACCAGACCCAATGGTCGTCCTATTCGGGGGGAACCAGATACTATAGAAAAGGCAAAGATTGGTGGAGAAAAACATGATTTTCGCCGTGACAGCAACGACTATGATGATTACAACAATTAACAACTAACAACCAACAACAACCTCTCAGGAGACAAACATGGAATATTCAACTCCAGGTGTATATATTAACGAAGTAGACAGTGGTCCAAAACCGATCGCGTCTGTTGCGACCTCAAACCCAGGTTTTTTGGGCGTGTTCCCATTCAATCCAAAGGTGGATGCAGTGTCGATTACCGGTACTGATGGTGCAAAACAAATCTCTGGAAAAGTACTTCCAGCATTGGTCGATAAGTCTGGTAAAGTAACCGGTAATGGAAATGATGCAGTTTCGGCACTCACTTCCTCTATGAACCTTAAAAATAAAGATGTCAAAGATGTATCGAAGTTCCTCGACCTATATGGTGTGAAAACCAGTGGGAAGGACGCGGTGTCATTTAAAGATGAAGGACGGAAAGGGGTTCACATCTCATACAAAGGAAAAACGGTTACAGCTCCATCTGGTGTCGTAGATGTAAAGGGTGCTGTGGTAACAGAGGATGATGCTCAACTTGAAGAGTTGCTTAGCAATCTGACATCTACATTCTCCTTGGCCAAAGCCGCTCCAAAAAGTGCTGAAGATATTTTGGGTGTATACGGTCTCAAGTTTGAGCGTGCTGAAGGAACAGCCCTTCAAGATGTATACTCTATCCCTCCAATGGCAGTGACCAACAAAGCTGAATTCTTCCGTTGGCTACAAGCCTTTTTTGCGCAATACCTCGTTGACACTCAAGATACAAATGATTTGATTGGCGAGTCTTTTGATGACCTCGATGAAGCCACAGACGCAATTTTTGAAGCGATGCAGACGGATGCAAACTTGAAAGCGATGTTCAGTGATTTCTTGAGCCAAGAGTCTGTATTCAACTTTGTTTCTGCTGTAGATGGCTTCTATGCAAACGGTGGCGGTAAGTGCTACGTATACTTGATGGGTGCGCAAGATGTCGGAACGTCTCTTCGTGAAAATCAAGCGGATAAGTTGGGCTTGTTTGCTTTTGACGACGTAGATGACATCGCTCTGATGGCAGCTCCTGGTACAGCTCCTCACCAACAAAAGGAAATGTTGGAGTACTGTGAAATCCGTAAGGATCGTTTTGCAGTGTTGGATGGACCGATTGTATCTTCTGGTGATATGGACATTCCTGCCTCTGCTAAGGGATACGGTGCGATGTATGTACCTTGGTTCAAGGTGACCAAGCCATCTTGGTACAAGGGACAACAAGACATCTCTGTAACTGGTCGAAATCGTCGTAAACTCAGCAAAGTACGTTCAGAAGACGGTGTTAAGAAGGAAGTATACGTACCACCAAGTGGCCACTTATGCGGAATTATGGCACGTGTTGATGGTGAACGTGGTGTACACAAAGCACCTGCGAATGAACTTGTGATGGGTATTACAGGGTTGTCTCAACACATCAACAAGCTTGAACAGGGTCAATACAACGATCGTGGTATCAACGTTGTCCGTGAGTTTAAAGATCGCGGTATCCGTGTTTGGGGTGCACGTACTTTGGCAACCAAGTCAGACCCTTCTTGGAAGTACATCAACGTCCGACGTTTGTTTATTATGATTGAACAATCGATCATGTTGGGCTCTCAATGGTCAGTTTTTGAACCAAACGATGAAACTCTTTGGAAAAAATTAACCCGCGACGTCCGGTCTTATTTGATGCGTGTATGGCGTTCTGGAGCACTTTTTGGAGCGACAGCCGAAGAAGCGTTCTATGTTAAGTGTGACAGTGAAACCAACCCTCGTTATCTAATCGATGCCGGTCAGGTTAACGTCCAAGTTGGTATCTCACCTGTCAAACCTGCCGAATTTGTTATTTTCAGTATTGGTCAATGGGATGGTGGAGCTCTCATCGAGGACTAGTCCCATTCACTATTCACCCCGCTTGAGGCGTCCCACCACGCAACAAGTATCAACCCAAAACTCATGGAGTAAAAAATGCCTACAGAAGAACTGTTTGGTGCTTATCACTTCCTCTTGGAAATCCAAGGGATCATCAATGACAATAAAATTATTGTCGGCGGATTTAAATCCGTTTCCGGAATGGACTCAGAGACCGAAATCGTTGAGTTCAAACAAGGTAATGACATGGTTGTTCGTAAGAAGCCAGGTCGTACCACTTATGCAAACATCGTTTTGGAGCGTGGTTACACTGCTACTGACGACTTGTGGCAATGGCGCAAGAACATTGAAGATGGAAAGATCGACCGTCGCGCTGGTTCTGTAATCATCTTGGATCAAGATGGAACCACCGAAGTTGCTCGTTACAACTTCTATGAAGCATGGCCTTGCAAGTGGAACGTGCCCGATATGGATTCTGATTCATCAGCTATGGCCATTGAAAAAATCGAATTGGCTGTCGAGAAAGTTGAGCGTGCATAATGGACATTCGTGAAGAGTTTGAGTTTACCCTACCTCTAGGGTACAAAGATAAGGACGGAATCATTCACAAAACTGGTGTAATGAGACGTTCTCGTGCGAAAGATGAAATCGTGTTGTTGCAAGACATGCGTGTTCAGCGAAACCGCGCGTATCTTATCATTGCATTACTCGGTAGAGTAGTGACTCAACTTGGAAGTCTTAAGGATGTAAATACTGGGGTCGTTGAGAACTTGTTCGCTTCTGACCTCCGTTTCCTTGAGGAAATGTACAATCGCATCAACGAAGATGAAGTCATGATTTCAGTGAAATGCCCTGAGTGTGGCCTAAGCTTCGAGAAGGAGTTTGGTCGCCTGGGGGAATTGTAAGCTACCCCTTGGAAAATATTTACAAGGAGGTAGCCTTCATTGCTTACCATTTTCACTGGACGAGAGATCACATTCTCAACATGTCTCATCAAGAGAGGCACTATTGGGTGAAAGAAATCTCGAAAATCAATGAACGAATCAATAGTTCTCGGTAACATTTGTTGACGTAGTCACAGAAAAGCCCTCTACCTAGGTAGAGGGTTTATTCTTTTAGTAAGGAAACTTGATTTGCGAAGGGCTCTATACATCGACCGTCCAGCCCTCTTAATATTTCGAATGGTTCGAACTTTGATATGGAATCTGATTCTCTTATAGATACGCAGTATCATTTATGCATCATAAATTTTGATGACAACTGCGGGTTGTCGTGAAATGAGATACACTTTACACGGTTGTAAGTAAAGTCCAACATGGAGTAAACAGTGCTTGGAAACATTATTGTACAGCATGGTCATCGCGCACCAAGAAATAGAGCCCACGTACGGTGTGATATAGCCGCTATAGTTGGATTTATTCTTCCGGACAAACATCCAGAAGGTCGCCAAACCGGAGATTTTTTAGAGGTGGTGGTCCGTGGAGAGAAAGAATTTGGCAGTTATACACATGTTGGTGTTTTTGATCCAGCAACAAAGCGGGCTGTTCGCAACTTCTTTCGTAATGGTGGCGATACAGTTCATGTTTTGGGCGTTTGTATTGATGAAGTAGAAGACCTGAAATCCAATTTGCGAATTGAGTCGGTGTGTGGGAGTTTATTTCATAGACTAGAGAGTGAAGATGACTTTTCAATTCTGTTAATTCCCGCCTTGGCATATTTTGGTCTGCAAATGTTGTCTGACGGAACGATCCTTTTCGAGGGTGAGCCTTTGATGTCACGGTTGTTACAGCATTGTGCCGTAATGAACAATCGCTTTTTGATATTGGACGCTCCTCAACATTTGCATGATGAGTTGCTCGTTCGATGGGTTGAACAAATTGGTCAGCGGTATGAGAATAACTCTGCTTTTGGTGCCATCTATTATCCATGGCTTTGTGCAGGTGAAGAGACCTTTCCACCGTCTTCGGTCATGGCAGGTGTGTATGCCGCTGTGGAAAAGCTACACCCACCAATTGGCATTCAATGGCCACCAGCCAATATTCCGGTTCGTGGGTGTACCCACTCTTCTATAGAACTGACCAATCAAGAAGCAAAGAGCCTTGCAAAAGCCCATGTAAATCCGATCGTGTTGGTTCCCAGTAAAGGATTGATGCCGATGGGGGCTCGTACACTCTCTAAGGATCCAATATTTCAACAAATTAACAGCCGTCGAATCGTCAATATGATCATCGAACAAATTCAAAGAGACACTCAGTGGGCAATGTTTGAGGTCAACAATCCTCACCTATGGACGATCGTTTCCAGAGATGTAGCAGCCCGTTTAGAAGAGTTTTGGAACCTAGGACTGCTTGAATTGAGTCAAGAAGGTGAAAAGTATTTTGTGATGTGCAATGACCAAAATAACCCGAGGCATTCATTGGATGCCGGATTTGTCAATGTAGAAGTACGTTTGCAACCGGTTGGGACGACAGAACAGATTTTGATTGATTTTACATTGGGCGGTGGATAATTTCGGTGAGAGCCAATTTTTATCGTTACAATGAACTTTGAAATTAGAAACGAAGCAAAATGGCTTTGTAATCACTAATGATAGTACACCAATCAATCAGAATAAAAGGAGTTGTCATGTCAAGTTGGAGAGGGCGAGGTAAAGGGCGTGCAGGGGGACAACCCCAGTTGACCTTTCAGAGCGGTCCTGGTAAAGGTTCCGGACGTCCAGGGGCTCAACCGCAGATACAACCTGCTATTGTTGACGGTAAGGAGATGACGAGTTGGGTTGGTCGTGGTGGTGGACGTTCACCAGCACAACCACAGATTCAGTCAGCCAGTGTTATTGCCGCGCAGCGTGGAATCCAACAGGCAGCCTCGAATATTATTTCAGGAGCGGTAGGAGCCGTTGGCGGAGCATTGGGTGGATTCATGGGACAACCTGCCATGGCGCGCTCGCTTGAAGATCCAATGGGTGGATATGTATTCGCACTGGAGATCAACAAGATGGAAGTCGCACACTTTACCGAATGTGCAGGATTGAAAAGCAACACTGAAGTCTACACAATTAAAGAAGGTGGTATGAACCATGCGGTGCACAAGCTGCCTGGTCAGTCTACGTGGGACAATATCGTTCTAAAGTATGGTGTGACAAGCGATATGAGCATGCTGGGCTTAAGAGAGTTCATCATCAACGATGAATACGCTGGTGGTTCGGGATCTGTAGACTTGGGCGATATCATGAATGCTGGGTCCACAAACACCTCAGCCGGTTCACTGATCAACTCTCTTTCAAACTCTATTCGTTCCGCTTTGGATGGTGGTTCTAGCCCTGGAAAAATGGAGAATAAACGTTTCTCTGGATCGATTGTACTGAAGAACAATAAGATGCAAGAGATGGTACGGTATACTTTTCAACAGGCTTGGGTGGTGTCTTGGGAAGGACCGAAACTCAATTCAGAAGGGTCAAATTTAGCGATTGAAACCATTGAGATTGCACACCATGGACTCAATGTATCTCGTTCCTATGCTACCAAGAATCCATTTGGATAATCGGGCGTATCGGATTCACGATAGTACTGCAATCAGAGAACAAAAGGACAAATTTCAATGCGAGAAGGTTCATCACTATTAGATCGGTTACAAAAGCGGTTTGAGTCCGTTGACAGTCGGGCTGACAGACGGTCGATGGGAATGCGAGAGAGAGATTCATTTCTATCTCAATTTTCTGAGAGAATGAAACAATTAGAGCGTTTGGTTCAAGTTCCTGACATGTCGGCATTCCGTAGGCTCCCTAAACGAGGGCATTCGTTTGATCCTTGGGGGAATGTGGGGGGATGGTCTGTTCTTCAGGACTTGATTTACCTCGACTGGGTGGAAGAGGAAGAGATGGAAGAAGAGGAGGAACAACCCAGGGTGTCCGCTTGGGGCACTGCCACATCTTCATCAGAGCGACGCCAAAGTTCAGCGTGGTTGAATACGCCGTATACACCAGCGCGAGTTGCCGGGAAACCGCTTCCTAAACCACGTATGCGGTCAAACTCTATACATGCCAAAGGATCCGGAAAACGTTCTGTGAAGCGTCAAAAGACACCAGTGGGTGGTTCATCTGTACGACAAAGAACGGCCAAAGCACCGACGCTTAGTCCTTTGAATCGAGCGATGGGTCGGGCAACCGTTGCTCAGCAACGACGTTCTTCTAGTGCCCGTGTTATGAATAGCCTGCCCCCGATGTTGGCCAAAACGACAGGTCAGCGTTGGATGAAATCGAATCAGGAGATGGCATCGTCTTCGAGTCACAAGTTGGACAGAAACACAGTTGTACCGTCGACCTTGCGTTCACCGATGTTCAAAGCGATCGCGCAGGACATGAAGTCAACCAATATGGATGCAGATCTTTCACAGAGTGCATTGGCTAGCCAGCGTTTAACCACACCAGCAACATCAAACTTGCTGAGTCGTGATCAAGGATCGAGCAGGGTTAGTTCTTCTACAACTAGAGGACTTCGAGCAGGTACAAACTCTGTTGTTAACTCTAAGGCAAGTGCTTCGTATACTACAGCCTCAAAATCTGCCATGGGCTCAGAGTTGCGTTCGGAAGTTCGTCGTCAAGTGGTAAAAGCCATTGAAATCAATGTCCCTAGACAAGTATCTAAAAGTGTAGATAAAGTTGTGAAAGCGACATCCCTTGACAATGGTTCGGCACAGCGTTCCACTGCAAGATTGACAACAGAAGTTGTAGAAATCATAGAGAATTTAGTGCTCAAAGAAGCACAATCTCAGATAGAAGACATTTTCGAGTCTGCATCAGTCAATTCCATGGCGCAGCTGACTGAATCCACGGGAACAACCTCAGGTGCTATCCGTAGGGTTCGAACCATTGTCAATGATGTTGTGAAACAGATAGTTCGGCAAGCTGAGAGATCGGGTGTTGTTGACAGAACAGTACAACAACGCGCAGGGGTGGATGGTGTCAAGTCACAAACTGATGATCGTCAAAATGATACTGATCAAGTTGTGACGAACGCTTTAACTGTTGACCAAAAGAACACCATTGTGAAGCGATTGCAGTCCAAAGGTGTGCGTCGTCAAAGAGCAGAGAGAATGCTTCAAGCCTTATCTGCTTCGAAACAAGATGTTCGATATTCTGTAGATGGTTTGGTGAATCAAGTTCTAGGTTCACTTCAATCTTCTGATGCAGAGGCGTTCTCTAAGAATGTACTCGAGCGTCAAGTGCGTCGTCAGCTTAAACCACTGATTACTCAGTCCACCTCCTCCATGATGCAATCCATATCCAAGTCAGTTCTTCCGACGGTTGTTGGGGAGCAGATGTCTGATCGTGTAATTGCTGATGTTGTCAATGAGATCGCATCTTTTGCAGAGCGAGAGACATTGGTTGAAAATAGTGAAGGTCAACGTCAGCTCATGAATTCATTAGAGAGAACAGTCTCGAAGTTGATGATTCAGACCCGCAAGCCTCAGATGTCTGAGGTGGATTGGGTAGACGTACAACCTTACAATCAAGATTTGATGACAGAAGGAGCCATCGATCAAGAGCAGGGGTCGACAAGTTCCCCTTGGTTTACGGGTGCGTCAACAGCGTCTCAAAAAGGCTCTTCACAATCCTCTTTAACATTAATACTAACACGAGAATTGGAATCTGAACCATTAATACAATTACCATCATAATCTATGTTATTACAATCTAGTAAACCTAATAAACTTTGACATTTATTGTCTGTATTATCAGTATTATTAGCAGCATCTGTATTATCTTGATTGACATTAAGAAATTTTTTGCATACTAAATAGAAAAAATAAAATAGTAATACTGAGACTACAAATATAATCATTTGGTTTTTAGTGGCTTTAATTTTCAATAAATAAATGGATATTATTGAAAATATACTTGCTAAAAGTAAAATCAAGAAGTACATATATATAAATGAAATATAAAAATTTTAATATTAGGATTTATTTATTTAAACTTTATCTGGTCAAATAAGGAATAGTAACTACCTAGTCCAAAAACTAAAAACAAAACTAATAAGATAAACCAGACAGCTATGAATCCTCTTATACTATTAAATTTATAATATTCAAAGTACTTGTAAAGAGAGTATATGCCTATTCCCACAAATAATATAAGGACAAGTAACATAGATGATTGAAGACCATCAAAATAATCCTGGTTGGTTTTGATTGACCTTAACTTCATATTACCTTTTATTACCATACCTTTAGCATCCTTCAATGGATATTTTTTCTTAAAAA
>CAJWHX010000074.1 GCA_913040875.1 uncultured Pseudomonadota bacterium
CCTTGATCGTCAATTCGTACGGACCAGTACCATCTGAGCCCACAACCAAAATGTACTGCTGACCACCTGTCAACTCCAGATCGAGATACGCGCCTTCTTCTTCATCAACCGATACACCACCCAGATTGAGCTTTCTATCCAAAGAAACAGCATTATCATCATCCACTTGATCTAGATCGAGCACCTCAGTACCAATCGGCACGAATCCACTCGGATCATTTCCTGCCAACGTGCACTGCATGACTTGCATCTGACCAATGAAGGTTGACGGAGTCGGTTCGTTGACATCAAGGACGCCATCTCTATCCCAATCTTCATCGCAGGTTGTGACATCTTCTTCCTGTGTTCCACACGGGTCAAACACATCTGTCGTCCCAGCTGTATCCTCGACTTCCAAGGAGAACATCTCGGACTCGTCATAGGATATGGATGACAGCAACACTTGAGAAGACAAATGCTCAAGCAGCATAAATGGATAGCCGAAACTCACCCCATCAGTACAGGCACCTGTCTGTGTACCGGCTACGGTTGGTACAGGAACATAGGACCGAGGCACCATCGCCATCCAAGGATCGGAAAGCCCTACAGTTCCGCCTATATCTTCATAACGATAGTCCAACCAAGCCACCACGCGAACTGTTGCACCATTCGTAAAGCTACTCAGATCCACTAGCCAACGATCTGTATCGTAAACTGTTAGGCTACTTTGTGAACCATCTGAATCTACAGTGACTGTAGCACCCTCAACAGAAATCTCCCCAATCCCATATACTGGAGTTCCGTCTGTCGGAAGCATCGGGAGAATGGTATTGTTGACATCCGTGGGTGAATACAGAACGTCTCTTGCAAAATTAACAGCCGGTGCATCTCCCCCTCTAATCACAGCCACCTTATAGGCAGAACTCGGAGAACGAACCTCAATTTGAGTCGCATCAAATGGAATATCTGTCATTCGAATGATTTGAGCACCATACCCTGGGGTGACATATCCATAAAAGTCTTGACCAAATACAGCTGTGGAAAAGTCACTGTGGGCTAAGCGCACACGACTGTCTTCATTTTCTACGGGGACGTCTGTACCACCAAACATATATACATTGTCTGAGCCAACATCAATCCCGAGCTGATAGCCATTTGCACCATACAAATCGCCACTTGTTGGACTCGTTGTGGGAGCCGTAATCGTACTGACAGGGGCATACGGAGGATAGGAAGCACCATCAACATCGAGGCCTCCATCTCCTTGGGTAGATTCAGCGCTCATGAGGGCTATCTGCCATTTCAGAACCAAATCCTCCATCCCTTCGCCAACTACGGCTTCAATATTCTCTGTTCCAACATCCGCAGACTGAACCAATCCAGACAATACGGAATCACCATAAGCGTCGACGAGCCATCGGAAAAACAAATACTGTCCACCAAACGGTGATGTACTGATCGCTCCACTATCCTCTGTATCTGTCAGAGAACTTAAATGTGGTGCATCCAAATAATTCCACGCCATGACATGATTGGAAGCCCCAAATCCTGTTAAGTCCGCTGCCAAAGCACTCAACCCCAAAGAAACCCAAGTGTCTTCTTCGTCACTCTCATTCAAAATGACGTGCTGGTTGTAGGAGATCAACTTATAAAATGCGCTGGCGATTTGAGCACTGAGGTTTACACTAGTGTAGTCTTCAATCGTAGTTCTAGCATAGGGGTTGTGATACCCGTATGGATCTGGAGCGAAAACGTAAATCACTTCTTGTTCATCTGAAACCGGATTTTGATCTGGATCAAAAGCCGCCAAGTCAACGGTTGGGTCCGTATAAGAACTAACGAACTGAATCTCTGAATCCTCATCCGTGTTTCGAGTCATCTGATTGAGCACCGGTGTAATGACTACAGAAACCATCCCATCCCCATTTTCATCGGACTCATCACCAAAATAAGCGCGCAGATTTGGAAAGGTGTTGTAGTCTACGATATCGGCAATCTGTTGAAGATCACAGTTGTCAAACCCATAGGCCTCAGTAGCCGCTGGGACGTCGATCGTTCCATCGCAATTTTGGTCCCAATCCACCGCAACGGCTTCATCCACCCAAATAGACACACTGGATCCGATGGCCCATAGAACTGCACCTGTTCGCTCATAAGAGGTTTCATCATCAATCGAATCACGAACCTTAAAGTCTTGTCGGGCTATTCCAATATGGGCGGTGGTGTACGTATTTGGTGGTGCAACTGGACCGGAGGTCGGAGTGACTTGAGTTTGGGATGACTGTCCGCCAGTTAAACTGTTCTTGCCTCTACGAATATTAGAACCCGTGTTCTCAGATGCATTTTGAGATTCATTCATATGAGGGGCTACCGGCAGAGACGCAACTTCCTCCGAACCCGAAGCCTCATCCCCATCCTCATCCGCAGCCGGATTGCCTTCTCCAGCACTCAAGTGGTACTCCAGTGCAAAACCAACTTCTTCCTCTTCTTCACTGGTATTGACAACGATGAGATAAAAATCTTGATCTGTGTTGCTATCGCCCGATGCATCGGTCAGATCAACCGTAGCAACCCCATCCGAAGACTCAACGATGACAACATCCCCTGGATCATCGAAGGTTTGTCCCTCTCCGCTAGGTTCCATGGCTCCGGTATCTTCACCAGTGTCCATACCGGTATCCGGATTTTCTGTATCATCCGTATCAGTGTCCTCTGTGTCTGTATCATCCGTATCAAAGATATCTGTATCTTCAGAGTCAGAATCCCCGTCGGTACCAGTATAAATTCCGAAACCATCCTTACCATCACCTGTACATCCAATGGACAAAGTGAGGGCCAATACTGCTGAGGTAGACAAGAAACTTTTGAATGTCATCGCATTCTCCATACAATTTAGGGATACAAACCGATGCTTGGATCTGTACAAGATGTTTGTATTTTAGCAAATTTCGTACCAAAACAACAGTCAAATGTCATGATTTCAGAAGATTACTGTAAATATCGACAAGGCTCTCGGCTTGAATTTGATGAGTGCAAGACTCTAAAATGCCTGAACGAGCCTGTTTTCCGAGGGTCAATCGGTGGTCATCATCACTCAATAGTTCAGTAAGTTTCTGGACCAAAGATGGGACATCTCCATTCGGAAATGAAATGGCCCCCGGTAAAGCAACAAAACTACCCTCGGACACCAATGTCACACATTCAAGTGCCAAATAATTCAACAACTTCATCGGAAAACCTGCGCACTGTATTCTTGGAATCACCGCCAAATCCGCATTTGCAATCACCCGCTGAACCTCTGTAAAGTCCGTCGTCTGAATTCTCAGTATCTGCCCCTGCTCTCTCTGCCATTGCTGAGTATCAGATGCAGACACCATCACCAGTCCAATCTCAGGAATACAATCCATCGCCTTCATCAAGATCTCCAAGTTCTGATACGCATCTGGATTTCCTGCGTACACAACCCACTGTCCACACTCCATTCCCTTGGGTTTATGTTGCCTCAGTGTTTCGATATCCAAAAACTCATCGGGAGAAATTCCAGGTACAATGGACAACACATTTTGACATCCTAATTGCCTCAGCCTCGAAATCGATTCTGGACGCAGCACCAAGGTCTGATCTGCCAGCCTCGGTATCGTTTTATCTAGAAACAGTCCAAATCGTGTCATCCACTTCTTCGTACGAACCCCTGTAAAATACGTTGAAAGTTCCTCCTCCATTGTATTGTGAGCAGAATATACAATTGGAACCCCTCTCAACTGTCTTGATAGGGCTTTACCAAGTGTAGCGACGATGGGGGCCTCATAATTGTGTACGTGAATAACGTCTGGGCGAATTCGGCGTAGTTTCAATACCATCCACGCATCCAACCACGGTTTGACAGCATCGGGCCCGGCGCGCATATTGCTATATCCAAACAAGGATGGTGTTCGATGAATGTGAATACCCAAGGATTCTTCAAACTCCGTAGCTCCAACTCCATGACCGTAACAGAGCAAGTGTACTTCGTGCCCCAGTCTGGCCAATCCAAGCAGTATACTCTTTACATAAACTTGAGAGCCTTGAGGACTGGGATAGGGAAAGGTTCCAATCTGCAACACTTTCATCTACAAATACCCCAACTGCTCAAGTCGTTTGTGAATTGCGTCATGTTCAACCGTACTGTTTTCACGATCACCCATAGATGCTGGAGATGCTGGAGAATACTCTACACGGAACTGACTCTTGGGAGTTCCTAGAACTTCCAGTACTCTACCCTCCATATAAGATGGTATGGGTTCTTCAAGTATGTAGAGTAACGTCGGTGCGATATCTGCCATATCGGCTTGCAATCGTTGAGTCTGAATGCCTTTTCCTGATAGTATGACAACCCCAAACTGACGATGGCTCCCATTCATTCCGAGCCCCTTACCGCCTTGATACTCTTCTGGTGTAAACCGTCTCCACGTCTGAGAATCTTCTGACCGAATGGACGGCAACAATGTATAGGTACACCCATCTCGAAGGTTCAACTCCAAAACCAACTCAGGTGACTTGTGCACCATCTTTCCACTGTATACATCCTCTCGATACAATACCGATTTTACAGGGTTGTGCCCATCGACAGTCCAGGAGAGTAAATCCTGCCTCAATTTATCGATAGTATTGTCCAAATCGTGCACGCCAATGTTGCCCATATTCAATCGAATGGTCGCAGCATAATTCATCTCATCGGACAACGCGATGGTTCTCTCAAAGTCGACAGTTCCAAAACGACTGGAGGTTTCAAGTTTGGATTTCAGTCCGGCTGGCAGTGCCCTAAACAATCCACCTTGCAACCTAGACGGAATCTGACTGAGTCCCACTCTACGTGACCAGTCCATCACCTTTCCCATACGGGTGTCTTTACCCTCTTTCAATGTCAACCAACCCTTCGAAATTAAAAACTGATTGAGGTAAAGCGCATAGTCACCGGCCCCACCAAAGCCATGATCACTGCAGATACACACCACATCCGCAGCTGCAGACTCAATTAAGGTCCCTACAGCCTCATCCAGTCGCTCATAGACATCTCGTATGGTGTTTCGAATATCCGCATCCACGGCATCATCATAGCGCGGGGAGGACGAATCAAAGAACCGCCAAAAATGGTGACTCGCTGTATCAGACTCACCGAACAGCAACATGAAACAATCCCAATCGTCAGACTCAAGAAGCCATTGCCCTATGGCCTCTTTGCGTTCCACTTCTTTCAACAGCAACTGTCTTGCATCATGAAGCCATTCATCATCAATGGAGGTCTCTTGAAAATCGGCAAAATTCAGACCGCCAAACCGAGATTGGAGCTCCGCATAAAGTTCTGGTGGGTGGCAAAAGGAACCGTCAATGCCTGTGGATACAGGACTGTCAAATCCAGACACCATAACTCCATTCACCGATGATGGTGGCCATGTTGTGGGAACCGCAATCGAAGCCACTCTCTTACCACACAAACTGAGCCATTCATGTATGGTCGGTACAGCACGATGAGTCGAATTTGTGAATTCCAATCGCCAGTCTTTGTCTGTCGAATCCCGATGAACAAAGTCAAAGATGCCATGCGTGCCAGGGTAACACCCCGTCAGCATACTTGACCATGATGGGAGAGTCATCGGTGGAGTAGTAGAATTAAGTGGACCAGAGGCGCCAGTATCGATCAGACGAGTGAGATTTGGTAGCAACCCTTCGCTCTGCAAGCGACGAATCACGCTCCATTCCGCCCCATCCAAACCAATGATTAGTGCTCTTGCGCCCATATTTTTCCTTACTATTTCCGAATTGTTCTTAGCACTTCAGGATGCTGACCCACGACATTATTTTTCATGTTCGGGTCTGTAGACAGATCATACAATGCTTCCTGAGATTGATGACGAATCCAACGCCAACTGCCTTGCTGTCGCCAGATCCAGTCAGGTTGAACCACCTCTATAACATGCTGATCATGCATGGGGGGTAAACGAAGAGCATTCCGTCCCTCCCAACGTTCGGATGTCGGTAATCCAACCAATGACGTCAATGTTGTCGCAACATCACTCAACAATACATTGTTGTGAATCACCCTAGGCACAGAATGGGGCACCCAAATCAGCAACGGTACCGGTAACCTATTGAATGTTTCTCCCGAACTATATTGAAACGATCCAGTGAATACAACAATCGTTTGATCAGATACAGAGCGCATCAATTCACCAATTGAACGGTCCATCAATCGCAATCCTTCCGGCGTTGGATCTGGCTGTGGAAGTAAATGCAACCATCCAAACCAAGGTGCCTGAACATGTGCGTGCAGATCATTCTCAAACAACCGGACCACTTCATGAACGGGTCTCCAGGTGGGAGGAAATTGATTCAAGATATACCGAGCCAGTTTTAGATGCTGTGCCCCTTCATTGCCCAATCCCCAACGCAAAACCTCTGCTGGCATCTTGGGCGGAATGTATCGAAACCGATCAAATCCTTGATGAAGATTTGCAAATCTCCCAACCGCCAAATGACTGACCATCCCATGCGTTTGATACCCTTCGTAGGCCAGTCGCTCGGTGATCGTTTCCATGGATTCCACCAACGGACTTTGACCACTCTTTGTTGTGGACGCCATCAACGATACAACACCACCAAATCGGTCTGGTGAATTTGAGAATGCATTCACAAAACGCCAGGCTGACTTCTCCATAGCTGTCAGATTTGGGGTGTGACCACTCGACAACCATGATTCAGACAGACCATCTACAGTAATCAACAACACATTGGGTTTACCAACCGCTGAATGTTGGTGTATTGGGGGCGAATAAATTCGCTGACTTGGAGTCAATGAAAATGTGGTGAGCAATACAAACCACAGTATCGTAATGCCCAATGCGCCTTTAAATCTCAACAACACTCTGAGGGGTGTTTTCTCCATCAAGACACCCATCAACCAATACGTCACCAGTATTCCGAACCCAAATCCAAGATGCGGCTCAAATATCCACCAAACAAGAATTGTGCCGATGGTGATAAACACTCGAACGAAGACTTGAAGGTCTGTCCAACGCCACGACAAGGTGCAAAAAATGACTGCAAGAGCGGACCCCAAAATCCCATAACCGACCCCACCCCACAGTAAGGCATCGTATTCTCCGGCACCAACAGCCAATAAAAGCTGTACAGCCTCTACAACACCAACAAGGCTACCTGCTGCGAGCCCTGTAAACACAACCAAACCGAAGTTTTTCCACATGGATGTACCTTATCCCCATCCAACGATTCACACAATCCTAGGACAGTGCAATTGCACAATGCAAAACCAAAGACCTCAATCCATCTTTCGCGTCACAACCCTTAAATAAGTCAGACCGAGTAAGAACATCACAATCCCAAACAAAATCCAATTGAGTTCAATCAACGTAAGACCAATGTCATCCGCCTCATCACTCATTTTGAGCCCAAGCTTCCAAAGTGTTCCGTTAATCAACTGGGGCTCGAAATCCCCACGCCTTGATCGGACCGCTATTTTCTCACCACATTTTAAAAATGCATCGAAGGTATAGCGCTGAATGATCACCCACGTCACCGCTTTGGAGACCAACCCCATATCTCGAATGGCAAATACGAGGGAGGAAAATGCAATGTTGGGGATCAAGATTATCGGCAAAAAACCTACAGCCGCTTCGGAAGATTTCCACAGAGAAGAAACAAACAACCCCAGAGCCATACCGACCAATCCTGTTAAGGTAGAGACCATTAGCAAGTCTGATAGGATGAAATTATAGCTTTCAGCATCCCCCATGTTCATGAGCCAATACATCGAACCCGTTAAAAATATCGTTTGCAAAGAAACGATGGCTCCCAAAACAACGACTTTACTCAACACATATGGCAATACGCCAACACCAACACGCCGTTCACGTCTGAAGATGACTTGATCGGAAATCAGTTCGCGAACAGCAGCCGACATTCCAAACCACAAACAGGATAATGCCAACATAAACAGCATTGACTCAGTCGGAACAGAAACACCTTCTTCTTGAAATACAATCCATATCACCGCAGCCAAAAACGGTGGCTGCAAGGCTAGCACAGCCATTCCAGTCCTATCCCTGAGTTTCACTTTGAAATAACGTTCTATCAACGTTGTGAACTGACGTTTAAAAGCTCTAAACCGACCCACATTTCTAGGCGGTATTGGTGGCTCTGTTTCACTCACCTCACAATTGTCAATCGCCAGTTGTCGAATGTTGTAATCTGTACGTTCCTTAAATTGACTGGCCCATTTGGATTGGTCATCCCCAAACTGCTGAAAGATTTTATCGGTCGTTGGAACTTGAAAGAACTCTAAGGCATCGTTCTTCTTACCAAAGAACGCGATCTTCCCTCCCTTCACCATGGCAAGGAGATTGTCCACTTGATTGATGATTCCATCGGTCAAATCGTGCGTAACCAAAAATACAATCCGTCCACGATCTGCCAGTCCACGAACCAATTTCACAATTTCTTGTGAGGCTCGAGGATCCAATCCACTGGTGGGTTCATCCAGAAATAAGATCTTGGTATTTTGCGAGAGCAGTTCTTGCCCCAAGTTGACGCGTTTTCGTTGCCCTCCAGAGATTCCTCTTTTGAGCGCATCTCCAATACGAGAGCTTCGAATGTGTAGGATATCAAGTTCTTGCAAAACGCGTTCAACCTGCTTCTGAATCTCTTCCTCTGTACTGTCGGCAGAAAGTCTGAGACGACCTGAATAATACAGGGCCTCTTCTACGGTCAATTCTGGCAACACCAAATCATCTTGAGGAACAATCCCAATCAGTGAACGATCTTCTTGAAGCAGCTTGTGAAAGCTCTGTCCATTCAGCATCACGCGACCAGAATCAGCCGGAGCCACACCATTGATGGCGTTGAGCAAGGTGGTCTTCCCACATCCTGATGGACCAATGAGGGCGATGAGCTCTCCACCAAAGATACTGAAGTTCACATCTTCGAGTAGAGTCACACTACCGATCTGTCGCTGAATATCTTGAACGCTCAGCGTCAGCATCGTAGAAGGTTCCGACAATGCCAACGAATCCCGTTCGACTGTCAATTCGACAGAACCAATCTGAAACTTGTCGTCTTGAGAGAGGACCATTCTTTGAATTGGCACATCTTTGTACCACACTGGTCGTTTGGACTGTTCAGCAAGCAACACCAACTTACCACCTTCCTTTTGGATGTAGGCATGTAAGGGCTCCACCCTTGGATCAAACAACACCAAGTCACAGGCACCACCCGAACCAATAAGGATGAGTTCGTCATCGTGTGTGCTGAGCCGACCATTTCCGGCACTGGAAAAGAAGCCGTACTTATAAAAGAAGGATGATGCCAACCACTTGTCGATCCCAATTAGTTGACACACTTCATAAATCCGAAGCAGCTGCATATGTCGTCGACTTGGCTCGGATTCATCTCGGACCAAAGAGAGCAGGACTTCGATGAGGGATAAACTCAATTCTTGGCCATGACTTCCCATGAAATCTGAGAGACTTTCAACAGACCAATTCTCAGCATATTTACTGCGGATCTCTTCAACTTTGCTTTCAGACTCCAATGCCAACATGTTCAACTGAGTACGGTTGAAAATGGCACCTTCAAACGCGACTCGCTCCTCAAAAGAAAGAACATTTCTAAACTTTGGATGCAGCTCTCTTTGAACCACGTCTTGAACACGCTCTAGTGTCAGATCGACCGTATCGTGAAGAAAGGAGACCAACGTTTGCTGCTGACGACTGGTCAACTGACGCGTTTGTAACACAAAAAGAGCCGTATCCGTAATCCGGGATGCCAGCTCTTCGTGGGTTTCTTTCTGTCCTGCCATTTGCACGGATATACGTCCTTATCGATAGGTTACAGCCAATGCAACACCTGCATCCTCTGCATCTCCATCCAAATCAGCGGCTTGAACAGCAACATAGTATGTCTGCGTTTCTTCTGGCTTATACAACACAGTAGGTTCACGTGAAGAGGATTCATCTCGCAACAATTCCTTTCCATCTAAGTCATGTAAAATCAGATCAACATTCTTCGCACCTTTGTCAGCACAGACTTGAAGTTTATACTCGTTGCCAGCATACAAAGTGAGCAGGTAGACCCGATGCTCATCTTGCTTTAGTGTCGTAGTCGTGGCAGTACGAACCGCCCAACCATCACTGTACCCAGACCAAATTTTGTCGGTTAAGCAGCTCTCGGCGGCCTCTTCAGTGGCGTATGCCGTGGCGGTAAAAAGCACACCGGCCGTGGCAAATAATGTGGAAAATGACAAGCGCATATGGCCTCCTACAACATTGAGAGTACTTCAGACGTAGAACGATTGATTTCTTTTACATCTTCGGCACTCATCGCGGGTTTTTCAGCGATTTTTTTCAGATTGTTCAACACCTCAGTCAACTTAGCGACAACTTGATCTGGGGCCTTAGACTTTCCTTCACGTTCTACGTATTTCAGGAAATATTCAACCACTCTAGGTTGCTTCAGCAGCTGCCCAGCGACATCAAACTTATTTTCTTTTACAATAGCAGCAGACACTAAATTGGCACCCTCGAGCCATGAACCAGCCTGAATGAGTGGGACAACCCATTCTCCTGCTTCGTACTCCAATTCTGAAACCATAACTCCAGACAATTCATCCATCTCTTTAAGCAAATCATCTTCATTGATGGCGTCATTCGTAATCTGTGTACCCAAATCTTTGATGGTAGCCTGGATATCATCTCCAGCACCCAACGCCTTAAATCCAACCTTTAATTTTTCTAGGCGATCCAATTTAGACTCTTTCGAAGCCGTCTTGACCGTAAGCACCAAATCCGCCAAAACAACGCCAGTGCGCACTGCCATGTTGTCTTTGTCTTCAACATCCATTCCAATCTTGCGATCTGCAGAGACCAAACTAGCCAAATCACTGGTCAATCCAGCATTGCTGAGTGATTTTT
>CAJWHX010000075.1 GCA_913040875.1 uncultured Pseudomonadota bacterium
TCAAAAGGGAAACTTGGTGACAAATTACAAATTTGTTCATCCACGCTCAAAATTCGACCACCTTTATTACCATGCCGGCGATTGGTTTGATGTGGAGTGGTTTAAAAGATGCCTTCTCAGGAAATGATACCAGACCGTCTGATCAACTCCTTGCCCTCGCAGTACTTGCCGCCTGTGCCTATGGAGACTTCGTCACCGCAACGCTGGTTCCACTTGCCCTCGATATTGGACGGCTCTTTGAAGAGAGAACGGCTCTTGGTGTAAATTCCGCTATTGAAAAGATTCGTTCACTCCAAGTACAACGTGCTTTAAGAGTGGATGCCGAGTCCAATCAAGAAACTTGGGTCAACGTCTCTGACTTGGTCGTTGGGCAAACGGTTTGCGTTCGTGCGGGTGAGCGGATTCCTGTGGACGGTGTGGTGCAGAAGGGCGCATCGAAGATTGATGCCGCTGTGATGACAGGTGAGTCCAAGTTGCAACCGGTCGAAGCAGGGAGTGAAGTATTTGCCGGCACACAGAACATGCAAGGGGAACTCTTTATCGAAGTGACGAGTCTTGGTGCAGATTCCGCACTCGGTCGTATCGTTGGCTTGATGGAAGAGGCCCAACTGAGTAAACCGGTAGTGTTGCAGCGTCTAGAAGAGTGGCTTGGTGTATACGTCCCTGTAGTCATTGCTCTCTCTGCTACAGTGCTCTTTTTCACCGAAGATTTGGACCGAGCAATTGCGGTTTTGATCGTCTCTTTTCCGTCTTCGCTTGCGATTGCGGGGTCAGCGACGATGGTCTCCGCATTTTCCAAGGCTGCCTCGTTGTCTCTCTTCGTTAAAGATGCCACTGTATTTCAAACCTTGCGTACTGTGGGTACCATCGTGTTTGATAAGACTGGAACCCTAACCGAAGGCAAGCAGCGTGTCCTTAATGTCGTCCCAGAAGATGGTGTGAACGAATCGTTGCTGATTCAATCGGCCGTTCAGTGTGCGCGGCACTCCAACCATCCCGTGTCTCAGGCCATTGTACGCTCCTTCTCTACGGAAGGACTACCCGATTTGGATGACGGGGTGGTGATGGAGTTTCCGGGCCTCGGTATTCAAGTTGAATTGGATGATGAAGAAGACAGCTCAACCACCCTGCGTTTGGGGCGCGTGTCGTGGCTCAAAGAATGTGGGGTTCTCGTTCCCACTGGTGTACAGTCCGGAACATGGGTGGCTGAAAATGAAAGATGTCTTGGTCGTCTGGAGTTCGCAGACGGAATCAGAGAGAGTGCTTCTGATATGCTCGAGGCAGTTAGAACCATCGGCATTTCAACACAGGTGGTCCTGACGGGAGATGCTTCGATAGAAGCAGAACGAGTCTCCGCCGAACTTGGAATACCACACGTAATAGCGGGGGCTTTGCCGGAAGAAAAATGGCAACTGGTGCAATCGCTGAAGCAGACTGGTCATACAGTCTGTGTGGTTGGGGATGGAATCAACGATGCATTGGCATTGCAAGAAGCCGATGTTGGTATCGCTATTGGAGCCTCGATCAATCAAGCGGCGATGGGTGGTTCGGATGTTGCCCTTGTATCCGATGATTTGATGGCGATTCCAGAACTCATACGGCTGTCGGATGCCGTTCACCGCAAGATTGTACAGAATGTGTGGATTGGTTTTGGGGTTGCGATGGTTCTCTTTGGAGTGGTTTCACAAGGGCAGGTGACGGCGCTCCAAGCCGCGATTGTACACAATGTGGGTGCACTGTTGGTGATCGTGAACTCTTCGTTGTTGTGGCGACGGTAAATCGTTTCGACCTGTTCGACTTTTGAGATACACATTTGGAACTCCAGCAAAACTCAATTACACTGGACACAAAGACAATAGACTGGAGAGACCTATGACATCAATCGTAACCCTTTTAAGCATCTGGGGATGTAGCAATGAAATGGTGATGGCGACCCAAGATCGAGCCTTGTCAGACAGTGGATACTATTACGGCGAAGATAGCGAAGCCGATATGGGAGACTATGACGGCGGATCTTCAGAAGAGGAACCTTCGAACGACGATGGACTTGGTTCAGAGACTGAACAGGCCGGTCCGATGCTCGCTCCGGCTACCACCAATGCCTATGTCTTTGTGGCGAACCCAGACCGCAATACAGTGACTCGAATAGAGGTCGCAACATTGAACGTGATGACGACAGAAGTCGGTGTGAATCCCGTCCTCGTAGAAACCAGCTCCGATTATCGTGTGGCGGTGACCTTCAACCAAGGGTCCAACTCCTTATCGGTGATCGACTCTGCCACGTTGTCCGTTCAAGATGTAGAAGTTCGAGGGAACTTGAACAACATGAAACTCTCTCCCGATGGAAACTGGGTGGTTTGCTATCATGACTTGAATGGTGAGAATGGCGGTCAAGGAACCGGCGGAGCGATTTCCTACAACGCGATCTCGATTGTGAATCTGGAAACCTTGGAACACACAGAAGCGATGGCGGGGGCTTTCCCGAAGGACGTTCAGTTTAGCGGGGATTCCAGTTTGGGTGTGGTGATCAGTGATGATTACCTCTCGACGATTGACTTTACCCAAACGCCACCGACACTGAGTCGCATTCCAATAGCTGATGACTTGGTCAATCCACCCCTTGCCGAAGAAGTGTTGCTCGATCCAGAAGGGCGTTATGCCATCGTTCGTCAATATGGTGTAGACCAGCTGGTCCTCGTGGATTTACAGACCAGTGGCGATCCGATTTCGATGCTCGACGTGGGTGCCAATCCGACCGATATGGATGTTTCCCCGGACGGTACACAAGCGATGGTGGTGGCTCGAGTTGCCAAAGAACTTTGGATTTACGACTTGCAAGATCCAACGCTAGCGCCTGAAGTACTGGCGTTGCCCGAAGAAGATGTGTTTGGAGGGTTGCTCTTGAGTGAAGATGGACAGCAGGGGGTTTTATACTCTACAGTGTCCGGTCAGTCTCGCATCGGAGTCTGGAGACGAAACGATGACAGTATCGTGGTTCGTGGTACGACCAAGCCTGTGTCAGGAGTGGAAATGAGTCCAGATTCTGAAACGGCAGTGTTGTTCCACCCACGTGAAAATGGAGATGTCGATAGCTCGTCATACTTCTACAATCGATACGGGATATCTCTCATGGCCATGAGTGATCTGTTTACTTCGTCTTATCAACTGACTGCGGAAGTCGACTCCTTTTCATCCACTGAAGATGGTCGCTATGGGCTCTACACGATGAAAGATCGTCCCTATGTGGAAGTGCTGGATTATCAAACTTTTGTACCGGATGAGATTGAACTGCCAAGTCTCCCAGTCCATCTGGGCTCACTGCCGGACACCAATACCGTGTTTATTTCTCAAGAGCACAACTTGGGTCGAATTTCCTTCTTTACTCCAGAATTGGGTGGATTGCAGACGATTACCGGTTTTGAACTGAACGCGGTCGTAGAGTAAGTGAATCCTAGATTGGTACTACTCTTCTGATCCACAGAGACCGTCAAAGCGCCATTCGTTGTTGCTTTCATCGCATTCATCTATTCTTCCAACGCCCGTTCCGTCATCGTCAACAGAGATGATGAGGTTACCTTCGGGAATCTCTGTCATGTCCAGATCAAACACGAAGCCTTCAGAAGTGTATCCAGTACGAACTGGGTATTGAGCAGGGTAGGCACCCAGCAACTGACGTGTCCCTTCGACCTCTGTATACAAGGCAAAATCGATACCAGACACCGCATCGGCCAATCCTTGATTGCCTACGGACAGAACGACTTTCACTGTACCGCGGTCACATTCAATCTCACAGATGTCGACTTCGAGCGGTATGGCATCGACAAGGAGTGCACCTTGTCCATTGTTCTCTCGTAAGTCATTGCTTCGGTAGCTATTGTATTCAGGCCAATTGGCTACCGTAGGGCTTGGTATACTCAAGTCATCATTGATATTGGTGATGTTGTATCCATGTTGATTCCAAACTTGACGAGTGGGTGCCCATCCTTCAAGTGCAGATACCACATAGACCCCTTGATCATGGTGGACGACGATTTCGGCTTCGTTGTCTCCATCTACGTCGACGACTACAGGGTATTCGTTGGCTGTACCGGAGGTGTGATACGGTTCGCGCATTACGAATCCACCGTTGTGTCCTGAAATGATCCATAGATTGGCTTCATCCCCATAGACGACTTCTGCATAGCCATCTTCCTCAAAGTCAAAGACAGATGATCCAGTGCAGTTGGACGAGACATCTGTGGCGGGACTGGTCCATTTTAAGGTTCCATCTGCTTCATAGACGGAGTATACGTTCTTAGATGGGAAGCCAATCTCAGGAACACCATCACCGTCGTAATCTGCAATCGTTGGTGGTCCACCACGACCGCCGTCTTCATTTGGCCAAGCGTTGATCATCGTACAGTTTCGATCGTATACGACGACATTCGAATGGCCAGTTACGACGATTTCGCCATATCCATCCATGTTGAGATCGGCGACGGCTGTAAACCCATCGGTGTCTCCCGTAAGGCAGCGCAGAGTACCGTCGTACTCTTGGATGTGTCGACCGGAGACGAATTCCATTAGCCCATCGCCATCCAAATCTGACACCACTGAGATACCACCGGTCCAATATATTTGACTGCGAGACATCCCTCTGAGAGGTGTATCTTCAAAGATGGTCAACATTTGTAGGTCATTTCCCTGAAAGGTCCTCTTTTCGACGACGATATCGGGTTGACCATCTGAGTCCACATCCGCAATCGCAGGAGAATGTGCATAGCACTGAATTTTATCGGTGGTGTTTAGTTGTTCCAATTCGCCGTTGGTATTCAGTACAGCGACCACACACTCTGTGACGCCGTCATGTCCAATGCCGAAAAACCAATCTGTGATGCCAGATATTTCGGGATCGATAAACGGTGCCAAGGCAACGACAATCTCCGGATCTCCGTCCAAATCAACATCTCCGAGTGCAGGGGTCCCCGCGGCGATTGGTTCATACCACTCTCCTTGCCACTCCCATTTCTGTTTGGTCCAGTGTACAGTGGTACCATCACCTGAGATGAGTCGTATGATCGTTAGAGGCCCGTCGGTGTTTGGAGAGCCCAAATACGATAGATTGCCCATAACTGAAACGATATCAGGCGTATCATTGCCATCGACAACGCCATCACCATTGTCATCTGTGAGTTGACCAACGACCGGAGCCGTTACAGATTCTCGAAGGGAAGGGTATTCGGCAAAATCACTCATGCTCCATTCAATAATTGGGGTGAACTGATTGACGGGAGGCTCGATTTTACACTCTTCATCAATCGAGAGTTGAATCGCTGAGTAAATCCGATTGGGACAATCTTCCACGACCTCTGGTTGTTCTGCCTCGCCAATTTCCTCCGGAGGTTGGCTGGTATCTTCGGCAGGAGGAGTGTATTTGTCGATTCCGGTGAGGTTGGTTTCTTGGCAACCCGAGAGTATCAATAGAGTAGTCAATAAACGTTTCATCAGCGTGTCCGTCCATAGAAGAGCCACATGTTGTCATAGAAGTCGGGGTCGATCGTAGAATCATCGCCTCGAATCAAGAAATCATCCAAGCCATCCCCATTGACGTCCCCAATTCCACTTTGAAATCTCCGATTGTCATCCGGTCTACAATACCCTGCGATTCTTGCACCAGTGGGATCATTGTCAATCCTGACTGTACCGTCATTTACAGGTCGTATGCCCTCAAACTCTTCACCAAACCACAAGAAGGCTGAGCCCTTTGCCGGTTGATCTGGATCGGGTTTGTATCCGTGTGCTCCAATTAGCAAATCATCTGCACCATCGCCATTGACATCTCCAACCGATACGGGGCAGTCCGCATCCATCTCCGGCTGAAAACCGATCAGGATTGTCCGTCTAATATCGATGATGTCAGTCACACCAGAATCTAGAGGCCCCCAAACAATATGGGTGCGTCCGGCTTGTTGCTGATGCATGTAGCTGTCCTCAGCGGAAAAGGCCAAGTCATCATATCCATCGCCATTGTAATCTCCTCTTCCTGCAAACTGATTGGCGATTCGTCGATAGAATACGTTGCTGACAATCGTGGAACTGGGGTAGGCACTCCGATCTGTATACAGTGATACGGACCCTCCCCTTGTTGAGGTGGCTTGACCAAATGGATCGAGCGTTTCGATAGAGGATGACAACAGCACAAAGTCTGTAATGCCATCGCCATTGGTGTCACCAGCCGATTCAGCTTGCTCACCAAAAAAATGGTTTTGTTCGAAGCCGGTCACATCTTGCGTGGTCTCCCACATTTGGGTTTGATTATCGAATTCTAAAATCTTAAAACCACCGGCATCGGTGTATCCAGATGTACTGGCACGATTGGGGTTTCCAATCAACAGTTCAGCCGCTGGATGAGAATCTGTTTGTAGAGAATTCAAAGATACTCTGTACGTCCAGGTTGAGGTTACGGGCCCGATGTCAAGAGTGCCGATATGGTCAGCTTCGTTGAGCGTATAAGATGGAGCCAATGGAGCAAAAAATGTTGCGATTTCCCATTGGTCACTATCGGTTACCTGAACGACGATGAGATCATCCAGACCGTCCAGATTGACATCCATAATCTCTATGGGCATGACTCCGATATCTTTTTTAAGACTTTCGTCACTAAATAAGGATGTCTCTATACCTGTAATGGTAACATCGGTATCCGTATTGAGTGCATGACGGCTGCTATGTTGTGCACCCGTTTGAAGAAAGACATACGGTGTGTCGTCTCCGTTGACTCTTTTCGTTGACAGTGCAAAATCTGACAGCCCATCTCCGTCTACATCTCCGTACTCTATGTCGATTGGTCGGCGTTGGTTCCGCCAATCTCCTTGACTGCCAGACTGATTGGTCTCATAAGACAGATCGGCTTCTCCCATACGGAGAATCACTTCACCATCACAATTCAGGTCTGAGAACCCTTCATCTTCCTGTTCACTGGCAGGGGATAGGTCAGGATTGTTGTCATCGCAATCATCTGAGGCTTCATAAAAGTACACCTCATTGGGTTCGCACAGACAGGCAGATGTTCCTGGAAAGCCATCTCCATCCAAATCTCCGAAGTAGTGAATGCAATCAGCGGAGTCTTCCACATTGATCTCTCCATCGCAATTATCATCGACATTGGTGAGGCACGACTCTATTTGTGTGGGGTTGACGAGAGGGTCATTGTCATTGCAATCTCCGGCTTCTGAAATGTAGTCAGCTGGAGGTACACAGGCGTTTTTGCCGAGATCTGGATTGCCGAACCCATCGCCGTCATAATCCGGGTACCATGTATAGGCATCTGTTGCTGTGATCTCGTCGACTTCTCCATCACAATCATTGTCGATCCCATCGCACAGCTCCTCTGCACCAGGATTCACAAACTCATTGGACTCATTGCAGTCCCATTTGTTGGGTGCATAGCCTTCTGGTTGTTCACACGCCACGGTTGTGAGTCCATCATCTCCATATCCATCGCGGTCGAGATCGGCATACCAAGTCCGGGCACCCGAAGCACTGCCGTCGTCGATGAGACCATCACAGTTGTTGTCTATACCGTCGCATATCTCAAGGGCGTACGGATGAATATCCGGATTGTTATCGTCGCAGTCGTTGCTGGATTCATCGAAGTTGTCGCCATCGTTGTCATAAGGACCACAGGCGATCAGTTGTGTCATGAAACAGACGGTGGTGAATGAGATTCTCATTTGTTCTCCTCATATGGTGTGGTCAGCTGTTCTCTTTCAATGTTCCGTAGATCTAGTAGAACAAAGTCAATTTGACCAATGCCTCCGAACAATAGGAGTGAAAGGACCGTAACCATTGATATTTTCACAATTTAAACAATTATAAAAATTCTATGTTGTTCCTCCAACAAAGTCAACCCGAGAATTTTGCATGATTGGTTTATAGTGTGGCTTCAGATGGCCTTTACTCCATACTCATGCCTGTATCTTCCATATCCTCTTCCATAGCCATACAGTGTCCCATCTCGGCGTGGCACATTAGTCCTTCTGCAGCACAGTCCTCAACGTCCACACAGTTCTCACCGTTGCCATCACACTCTTGCAGTACTTCTGCCTCTGTACATGTATAGGTGATCGTTTCACCACAGCCGATGAGTAGGCTTAGCATTATAGTAATCATTGTGCTCTCCTTTCAAGATGACTGTATACCTTTCAAACGCGTTTGGTCAGAGTTTGATTAAAACTCAGCGTGCTTTGGTGTTCGTGGGAACGAGATGACATCGCGAATATTAGATAAACCAGTGACATACATCACCAGTCTCTCGAAACCGAGGCCAAATCCAGCATGCGGTACGGTTCCAAACTCACGAAGATTCAAGTACCACCAGTAGTCCTTTTCATCCAGGACGTGATGTCCAATGCGCTCTTTCAGAACATCCAAACGGTCTTCACGTTGAGAACCACCGATGAGCTCACCTATGCGTGGCACCAATACATCCATTGCACGAACGGTTTTGCCATCGTCATTCAAGTACATGTAGAAGGATTTGAATGATGCAGGGTAGTCGGTCACGATGGTGGGAGCCTTGAACAGTTCTTCTGAGAGATAGCGTTCATGCTCCGTTTGCAAAGCGTCGCCCCAGTTCGTTGGATGGTCAAACTTCTTGCCCGATTTGTTCAACAGATCAATCGCTTCAGTATAGGTGACGCGCTGGAATGGAGTATTGACAACCTGTTCCAAAGTTTGAAGCAAAGACACTTTACTGCCGTCAAAGAATGGGGAGGAGAATTTTTTGTTGGTGATGATTTGCTCACAGAACTCCAAGTCTTCTTGGCAATTGTCCATGACGTCTTTGATGACGCCTTGAAGAAATGCTTCAGCCAAGTCGGCATCAGCATTTAAATCTGCAAAAGCCAGCTCTGGTTCGATCATCCAAAACTCAGAGGCGTGTCGACTGGTGTTTGAGTTCTCAGCGCGGAAGGTGGGTCCAAAGGTGTACACACGAGATAGACCACAGGCCAAGTTTTCTGCAGAGAGCTGACCGGATACTGTCAGAAAGGTCTTCTTACCAAAGAAGTCTTGAGAAAAATCGATGGGTGCATCGGCTTTGTTGCCCAACCTGGGTGGATTTTCTAAGTCCAACGTCGTCACCTGGAACATCTCTCCGGCACCTTCACAGTCACTGGCGGTAATGATGGGGGTATGGACGTAATGGAAGTTGTGATCTCTAAAGAACTTGTGCACCGCTTGTGCGCAGGCGCCGCGAACTCGTGTTGACATTCCCATGACCTTTGTACGGGAACGAATGTGGGCATTGGCTCGCAGAAATTCAGGTCCTTGTCGTTTCTTTTGAAGGGGGTAGGATTCTGGAACTGTACCGATAATCTCAAGTTCGTCAGCATGCACTTCAATGCGTTGTTTGGCACCCTGACTGGCAACGATACGTCCAACAATTCGAATGGAGGCACCTGTTCCAGCCAGCACGATGTTTTCATCGTAGTTTGGAATGGTATTGTCGACAATGATTTGAAGACCATTCAGTACAGAACCATCGTTCAATTCAATGAAAGAAAAGGTTTTCTGTGTGCGCTTTGTTACCACCCAACCCATTACTTCAGTAGAGGTTCCGATCTCACCAGAGGCTAAGATGTCTCGAACTTGAGGTCTGTTGAACATGCCATCTCCTATCAAACGATGTCAAAAGATGTCCCCACCTTAACTCGGTGGCATCAAAACTTCCAGTGTTCTTCGTGTGCTATTTCTTGGTCTTCTTGGTCTTTCCAGTCGATTTAGTCTTGGGTTTGTTTTTGGCTTCCGAGACATCGATGGACCCACTCAACTTGACAGAGGACCCACTTGCAGACCAATCTTCGAGTTTTAATTTCCATTTCAATCCACTCATGTTTGTACTTTTGTGGTTTGGTAAACTTTGAGACAGCTGATCTGAAATTCCGTCCAAAATGAAACTCTCGGCGATCAATGCAAGTGGATCAGCCAATCCAGCACGCGGACTTTTGTCTCCTTCCTCTACAGAGTTTCCTTTGAGTTTTAATTTGTGCTCCTTTTGTTCGATGGTCCCAGTGGCGGTATACTCCCTCCACCACAGTCCTCGACCTTCAATTTTCCAGAGTCGAAGTGCGAGTTCAAATGCATCTTCCTGTATTTTGAGTCCAACGGGATCGACCGCAACACCATAGCCTACGACCCCCATAGAGAAGGCTTTTTGTTGTGTCCATCCGAGTAACGTTTCTTGATGGACCCAGAGTTCCCAATCTTCTTCCAGAGCCAGCGGAGGAACTTTGGTATTCATAGAGTGCTCAATATTGGAACGGATCTCTACATTTTGACTGAGAGGGGTACTGTTTAAACGAATTCCGCGTACGGGTAAATTGATAGCCCCCATTTGAATAGGGGGAAGATCGCTGAGTTGTTTTCCCATCCATTCCTCAATCCATGGACTTAGATCTACAGACTTAAGTGGATTTATCGATATATCGGACAGTTGGGCTTTTAAAGAGTCTAGTTTGGTGATGTGTAGGCTGAGCTGTCCGTTGTCATTGTCCACTTTGGCGTTGGTTTTGAGGCGCAGTTTGACCGATTCTTCTCCAGTCTTCTTCCCCAATTTCCATTTAATGGGACCTTCGAGTACGGCGAATACCTGTACCTCTTCTTTGCTTGGTGCATCTGAAATAACCAGACGTTTTACACTGAGTTTCGGAGTCAGTTTCGCCTTGAACCCCAAGAACTCTTTCGTTGAACTAGGGACGTCTTGGAGGGTGTTGTCTAAAACATGCGAGGCAAGTTCTGAAATTCGTGTGTAGTCC
>CAJWHX010000076.1 GCA_913040875.1 uncultured Pseudomonadota bacterium
TCTTGACCAGAAGTGGGTACAGCCCAAAGGCGAGCAATCCCAATCCGAACAGTACGGTGAGAACATAGTGTCCCAGAACAGATATGACATCCCATCCGAGTTTGGCGCCAGTAGAAAGCAGCAGACAAAATACCGCAAGCGGGGCCATTTTCATTAAGCCTTGAATGATGTGAATGATCACTTGTGTGAGTCCATCGAAAACACCAACAAGCAGAGTGCGTTCTTTGTCCGGTAAGGTTGCAACGCCCATACCCAATGCCACCGAGAAAAAAAGTACCTGAAGCATATTCCCATTGGCTAGCGCAGAGAAGGGGTTTGTCGGGATAATATTGAGTAGCGTTGTCCATACATCAGGGGCGACAGCTTGCGTCATCTTAACCCCGATAGCCTCGGCGTGATTCGATTGGAGAGCCTCTTGTGTAGCCGTAGTGAGACCAACACCCGGTTCGAACAGATTGCTCAGTCCAAGCCCAATGCTAATGGCGATGGCAGTACTGATTAAATAAAATCCGATTGTTTTGCTAGCGATCCGTCCTAGCTTTTGGAGATCGGAGAGGGCTCCGATGCCGCCGACCAAAGAAAATAAGACAATGGGTACAGCTACAAATCTGAGAGAACGTAAAAATAGAGCGCCAATAAACTCGACTGCTTGCATCCAAAGAGATTCTTTGGGATTCCAAACGATCCATTCACTGCACATCAGTCCCAAACATAGTCCGAGTACACTGGCCAATACAATTTGCCAGTGGAGCTCTTGGAGCTTCTTGATCACAGTAGATTCAGTACCAAATCGGTCAAGCCTTCAATCTTTTGAACGTCTGCACCTGAGATTTTTGGCTTGTCGGCAATATTTTTTAGATCGGTCAATGTTGTCAACAGTTTTGCAATGACTTGATCTGGTGCTCGGTCTTTACCATCGCGATCAATATAGGAGATGAAGTACTCAACGATTTCCTTTTGGCGGAAGAACTCGTCCGCTGCATTGTATTTATTCTCTTTGTGCATCACTTTGGCAACCAAATTCGCACCTTCAAGCCAAGTACCAGCCTGAATTAAGGGTACTACCCACTCTCCAGCCTCATACTCGAGTTCTGAAACCATTACTTGAGAGAGTTCATCAAACTCTTCTAGAAGCGTTTCTTTATTGATCGAGTTGTCTTGGACACGCATCTCAAAATCTTCTAAAACAGCGTAGATATCATCTCCTGCGCCGAGTTTTTTGAGTCCGGCTTTCATCTTACCAAGGCGTTTGAGGATGGATGCTTGCTCCGATGTTTTTAGTGTCAACACCAAATCAGCCATTACAATACCAGTACGAATCGCTACTTGATCGTTATCATCAACGATGACTTTGAGATCCTTTGATGTGGAGATCAACGAGCCGAGGTTTTGTTGAAGGCCAGCAGACTTGAGTTTGGCTTCCATCTCAATAGGGGATGGGACCAATTCGGCTTTATTGACAGCATCGGCAAGTGCGTTGAGATCCAATTTGTCTTTTGCACCGGTTTTCTTAGCCTCCTTCTCAGCCTCGGAGTTTTCTTCTAAGGGGATTTCGTCTGCAGGTGTGGTATCGCCTGAACATCCAATCTGTACAGCGAAAAATCCAAGGGCTCCCAAGCGAATAAGCAATGATGTCATAATGTGATCCTTCATAAATGATGAAAATGACTGTGTGACCAAAGGTGCCGCACACCCAATAATAGACTCCTAATGAGTTTAATCGTTCGAATGAGCGCATGTCAAACAGGTTTCACAGAGATGGTAAGACTTGGTCCGTTGATCTTGGACCGATCGCACCATTTCTGTGAAATATGTTACACTAATCGAATAGAATTGACATGGATACCCGAGCGAAGACAGTGCAACAAGCAAACCAATCATCTCAGAAGCAAGTCCTGCTAGTGGGCTCTTCTCACGATTGCCAGATCGTTATTCGCGATGCCAGCATCAGTCCCCATCATTTGACCATTACGCGCATTAACAAAGAGCAATATCAAATTGATGACATTGGATCCAAAGATGGGACATACGTGAAAGGACAAAAAATTGTTTCTCAAGTGGTGAATCGACAAGATATCATTCAAATTGGATCTAGACCGGTTGAAATCCGATGGCTAGCGTCTCATTTTAGTCTTGAAGTACCACAGCAGCAGTTGGCAGCCTTTGCGGGGACATACTTGGTAGTGGGTTCAAGTCCCGATGTGGATATCGTTCTTCCCTATCCAGATATATCTCCTTTTCATGCTGAACTAATGGTTGAGCAAAGTGGAAACGTTTTAATTGCGGATAAGGGTTCTGCCAAAGGGACATTTCTGAATGGCATACAGGTCCATTCTCGGATGCAGTTAACAATTTCGGACAGTCTCTATTTGGGATCGTTTCGTGTTCAGAAGCACATGCTTGAAGATTGGTTAGAGAAGTTGGTGCAGGTTGGAGAACTCTATGATGATTCCGATCTGACAGAAACCGATGTCGTCATGGAAACCACACAGACATTAGACTCTGCCACGGCAGCATCGATGCAGGGTGGGTCTGATCACATGGCGAAGATTCGGATTCCGGAGCAGGGTACCCTGATCATTGGGCGAGACCCCAATGCAGATGTGTTTATCAATCACGCATCGTTGTCATGGCACCATGCCAAATTGGTGATTCGTGAAAAGAACTGGCTTTTGACCGATACAAACTCGACCAATGGTACGTATGTGGATGGCCAGAAGATTACCAAAGTTGAGGTAACGGCATCCAGTTGGATTCGAGTGGGAGCTGTGTTTGTAGTCTTGAATGACAATGCCATACGTACAGAGTCTTTAGACGCAAGTTCGATGCGATTGGATGTCGTTCATTTAGGGAAAAAATTGCCGAGCGGGAAGACTTTGCTAGACGATATTTCCTTCTCGGTTTATCCCGGTGAGGTGGTGGCTCTAATGGGGCCTTCAGGAGCGGGTAAAACAGCACTGCTAGAATGCTTGACAGGAAAGCGGCAGCCCACCAAAGGCAAGGTGTATCTGAATGGTGATTCGCTGCACAAACATTGGAACACCTTTAGACACAGCATCGGGTATGTACCGCAAGAAGATGTCATGCATCGAGATCTGACCGTCTACGAGACACTGTATTTTGCCGCTAAGATGCGTCTCCCAAGAGATCTACCTGAGCAGACAATCGTTGATACGGTAGAGCATGTCATGACGCGGATGGGGTTGGCCAACATTCGAGACTCCGTCATTGGCGATGAGCAGGTTCGCGGTATTTCTGGTGGGCAGCGCAAGCGTGTCAACATTGCCTTAGAACTCATAACCGAGCCCTCATTGCTGTTTTTGGATGAGCCGACATCGGGTTTGGATGGTACGTCGACACTCGAGATCTTACAGATTTTACGTTCGTTGGCCAATGCCGGTGCTGGGAAAACGATCATTCTGACCATTCACCAACCTCGTATCGAAGCGTATAAACTGGTAGACAACCTCATATTTTTGGTCAATGGTGGACGATTGGTCTACTACGGGCCAGCCTATCCGGATGCTCCGGAATACTTCTCTGGCTTTGCACCTGAGAAACCCTATCAACATCCAGCCAATCCTGCAGATTATGTGATCGACTTACTTGATTCTTCTATTCAGTCGGATGGATCCTTTAAAGTAGACTGGGTCAATGAGTTTGGTCAGTCCAGCCACTTCAGACGATTTGTTCGAGATCGCTTGTCGACTCGAAAAGAGATTCAGACCTTTGACGACGAGTTGGAAGCCGGTGAGCAGCGATACTGGTTTAGTCAATATAGGACCTTGGTTCGCCGATATTACAAGAGGCGTCTAAGAGATCGGGCGAGTTTGCTCATTCAGCTGTCTCAAACACCGATCATTGGTGGGATTCTAGGCTGGCTCTTCTTGAATGAAGGTTATGCGATGCAGACCAAAGAGAAGATTACGGCATTTAAACACGAAGGTCTTCTCAATATGATTCAGCTGGAGAATGGCGTCCATGCGTCTCTATTCTTAATGGGTGCAGCGGCTTTTTGGTTCGGATGTTCCAATGTGGCAAGAGAGATTGTGAGTGAACGGGCTATTTATCTCCGAGAGAGACGTTCAGGATTGCGTATAGGTGCCTATTTAGCCTCTATTTTCACGTATCAGTTTGCGCTTGCGGCGGTTCAGACTTTGCTCATTACCATTATCATGTGGTCGATGGTGAATCTGACGGCCAATTTCTTTGCCTTTTGGGGTGTGTTGCAGCTCATCGCAGGGTGTGGGATTTCCCTTGGTCTATTGGTGTCCGCCTCTTCCAAAACAGAAGTGACCGCCATTTCGATGATTCCAATTTTGCTGTTACCCCAGCTCATGCTTGGTGGATTCATAAAACTGTACGGATATCTCTTGAATGACGGTTTTCAAGGCGTGATTGCTGATGTTATGCCGATAAGATGGGCTTTTGAAGCGTTGTCTGTGTTAGAATATTCTGCTTTGCAAAAGCAAAATGATCATGTGCGAGATTTGGTGGACGTTATCGGATTTTCCAACTCTAGTTTGGGACCAGCCTGTGGGGCGTTGTTTGGATTTACCCTTCTGTTCTCTGTATTGACACTTGTTCGGCTTCAGTTTTGGGAAGGTACGTCCAGTTGATGGTTTATATTTGAGCATCGATACAACCTATAGATAATAGGTCCGAAGTCCATTCATGGCTGCGTTTAGTCAAATGTTCTAGAATGCACATTGATATATGTGCAAGGAGTATTTGATGTCTATTTCCAGTTTGTTGGATCAATTAAGACCTGTATTTGCAGACGATACTGACGATTGGATGAGTGCCCACCGAGCACTGCGCAATAAAAAGAGCGTGAAGTGGCATGCGAGTGCTGGACTGGATTGGACTCCGACTTTGGAACTTGCGTCTTGTAAGATTCGCGGGATGCATCAAGCTCCGAAGAGAATACGTCAGTGGTTGCCTGGCAACAGCTTGTTTGTATTTTCTGATTATAGTGAGCGCTGTATAACCATGATGAAAGTGTTGTATGAAGATCTGGATGATGTAGATCCAGATGACCTCGGATTTCAAGCCTTCTCACCGTGTGGACCAACGTTGGCCGAACTATTTGGTTTGCGTAAGATCTCCTCTATTGAGTGTGAGGAGATCATTCCTCTCAAGTTATTTTCTGATTGTGAAATCTTACGTGCCCGATATCCAAATGTTCATTCGTCAGTCGCGGGTTCTTCGGTACCAGATGATGAGTGGCACGCAGTATACTTGGATGTATGTTTGGAGTTCAGCGGGCAACAGATTCGTCAGCAGGTCTTGTACTTGCATCTGGAAAATTTGCTTTGTTTCGAACAAGTGTTCCAAGTTCATCAGATTCCAATCGATATTCTGTATGCAAAAAGAGTAGAGGGGAAGTCTGGATCATGGGAGTTTATTCATTCTGAAAAGTCTCAAATCATGCAGAGCATTGCCAAGTCACCTGTTGAATTGCGTCCCAAGATCTGGGCGGCAGATTGTCCAGAATTTACCAGAGACGGCGAGCAGATATTTGGATTTGCCAGCTGGTACCAGCCTCCATGGAGTACGGTCATCACGGAAGATTCAGATTGGTGTTGGATAAGTGGATAGCACGTGAATGGTTTGAACATAGATTTACGATACACTTGATTCAAGAACCGGGAGGAATCATGTGGTGTGTAGTCATGGGTGCTGTTGCACTTGCCAGCGAAGTAGAAGTGAGTGATGAGGATGCATCTGCCCCAAGCAATGTTCCACTAAACGTTACCCCCAAACAGAGTCTCAATAGGGCAATGTGGACACTCAACACGTGGGCAGTCACAAACATCGCTACGGGTATACCACTCAGTTTGACTCTAGAAGACCCACAACAGGCTGCATTTTACCAAATGAATGCTGGGTGGAATGCCATCAATCTCGGTCTGGCAACGATGTCGCTGGCGAAGAAGGATGCGCCGGTAGACCCAGAGAAGTGGTCTCGTATATTCTGGATCAACGCTGGACTTGATGTGGGTTATGTGGCAACGGGATTGTACATGGCACACCGAGGGCGTGAAACGGGCAACCCACAGATGGAAGGGTGGGGAAACTCGATGGCATTGCAAGGAGGATTCCTCGTGGGATTTGATGCTGTGATGGGCTGGCGAATGGGAATGTTTGCCGGATAGTAACCATTCAGGTAGTAAAACAGAATAGATGACTTAAATGAATCCAACGAGGCAATCGCCATGACAACATTCGAAGATTTTCAGGCACGATGGATGAGGATACAGTCAACACAGACAGATCAACTTAGTCTAGTTTCAGAAAAGTTGCCTCAATTACTCAGTGATTCAAGTTCAGACTTTTTTACTCAAGGGATCGAACTCCTGTTCAGTCTCATAGAAGGACTGTCATTTCTCTTTGATATGAGTGACAATCAAATTGTCCTCTCTACCAATTACTCTAGTGATCAAGACGCAATCCAGAGATTGGTAATATCTGAAGTGATTTTAGAAGAGTCTGAATGGTTCAATATATACACCACAGGTATATTTTATCAAATGATGTTGGATGTTCTCAATGAGGTAACTTATTTAACAACGGTACCACACTTAGTTTTGACAGTGTATCCGGATATTCGCCGGGCTATTTCTATCCCAGAAGATATCCAAGGTGACATAAATGCAGAACACCGATTCTTATTCGCAATCTTGATAAGGGATTTCAAAAGAGAATGGGAATATATTTGCGAAATAGTAGACACGGCTCTTGGGGATCAAACCCTCGTTTTCAATCCTGATAATGGAATGATAACTTTGCTTGGTGAGTTGCTTGGTGAGTTCTATCCGTCTTTAATAGAAGTTCCGATGTTGGCTGAACATCGAGAAATTTTTAGACAAGCTTGTATTGGAAACCTCAACGGATTGATCCGATTGTGCTTGACTCAAGGTAAATAGGGTTTCATGTATCCAGTGTGATGAGTTTCACTTGCTCAAATGATCGTGTCTAATATTAGTCATCTCATTTCGTACGATCAGTAAATCGATTTGAGTATTCTAAACAAGAAGCAACTCGATTTGCTGGCTTGGTAATCGGAGACACAAATGGGAAAGAAACGAAAGAACAAGACGAAGAAACGTCAAAAAAGTCTCGATAAGATTGCGACGCCTCCTGTAGAGGACTTACCTAAGCGTCCGAAAGAATACACGCGATCCAAATACAAGATGAACAACTATTGGAAGATGTTGAATGGTATGACAGTTGTCTCGATTTTGTGTGTACTCTTTCTGTACAACTCATTCGATAAGTATTTTAATGATTATGGGTATTATTCGGAGCTTCAGCCCTATGAACTGGGATTGGAAAATCAGCCGATATACCTGGTTGCAAACCCTCAGACGATAGACTTATCTAAAGAAGATCAAGCATTGTATGATCTCTTTGATCCACCTGTGTTGTACGCTGATATTAGTTTGAGTTACGAAGTGTCGGAAAAATTTGAGGGACAAAGTCGCGAAACCAAAACGTATACAGTAGTTAACGAGACGTTGGATCTTAGTGAGCAACTGTTTGTATTGTACAATGATCAACGGTTGATGTTTGATGAAACCGCTGGAGATTACTGGGATAAAGGAGACGGTTCAACAGAGTATTGGGGCTTAGAAGAGGTGGATTCTGAGTATGACTTGGACGTTTTCAAGACGCATTTTGGAGAGGACGCGAAGACTGCAACAAAGATGTCTATACAGGCTTTTCCCCAGCAAGAGACAACGATATACGGACAAGTGCAATCCAAATCAGGCGCTAAAAGATTGGTTTCTGCTCGAAAACAAGCACTGACTTTATCAACTATGCCACATGAAAAGTTGATCCAAAATTACAAAATCTGCATGGTATTTATTGGTCTTGCGATGCTGTCTTTTTTAGGGTCTAGATTTTACGTTTGGAGGGGGCGTTTATTGCACAAATATTTGTCGAACCGAGAACGATATTGGGTCTTTAACCCTGGCGATGGATCTGAGATGACTGGATTTTGGATCATAATTGGATTTTGTGTCCTCTTTGGCGTCGTGAAGAAATTGGAACTGTTCTCAGTGCCGATTCAAAATGTCGAGGTGAATGCGGCATTTTTGATGGTGCTCTGTGTATTGTTGAATCGTCTTAAAAGTTTGGAGTTCTTCTATGTGTCTGATAGACAGACCCAAGAATTGATTTTAGTACACAGTACATGGACTAAAAGTCTCATACTGCCCATAGCAAAATTGCAGGACCTTTCACTGAGTAGTCGAGTGTCAAGGAACCCGCAAGATAGCACGGATACAACATATTACATTGTAGGTGAATCAAAGACTTTGGGTACACCCGAAGTGAACCGTCTGTATTCAAATGGGAAATTTCACGGAGACATGTATGAAATGAATCGAGACGGTTGGGCGGACTTTACATACACCTTTGAACAGTGGAGGACACCGTAAACAGACCCAATCAATGGGCTTGATTTATCGTAAAACACCAGATGTGTGGAATTGAGCATCCATACACAACGCCCGAATGTGCTAAAAATAAGTACAAAAGATTGATGTAGGAGTGTTGTATGTATAGAGTTGTATCGTTGTTGTCTGGATGTCTATTGTCGACAGTGTTTGTCGCATGTGGTGAAACAAAATCGGAAGACACCGCAGAGGAAAATGATTCTGCTGTTCCATTTCATGATGTAGATGGGGATGGCTTCATGGTTGAAGATGGCGATTGTGACGACGCGAACCCCGATGTGTTTCCTTTCGACCGAACAGCAAATCATGGGACGACAGGATGCGGCTGGGTTGTATCATCTGGAATAGATTATGCCTGTGGATTGAGCAGTGCTGGTGAGATTTCTTGTTGGGGAGAGGACAATGGGGAAGACAATCTTAGGGCTCCGATTGGAACCTTTGTGGACATCTCGGTAGGAACAGCTCATGGATGTGCACGAGATACCAGCAACATGGTGACCTGTTGGGGCTGGGATACATACGGGCAAAGTTCTGCACCGGCTATTCCAATGAAAGCCATTTCAGCCGGCGCCTATCAAACTTGCGGCATTGATATGGACGATAAGGTTGTTTGTTGGGGAGGGTACAACGCTCGAGATTGGGATTGGGAAGGCATTACAGCCACCTCTATCAATACGGCAAGTTACCACAGCTGTGCCATTACAACAGATAGTGAGGTAGCGTGTGTCGTTCCAAGAGATGCCAGTGGTGCACCGGTGATAGACACTCCATTGTCCCCGCCAGAAGATCGATATGTATCGGTGGCGTCTATTGATACGTCTTCCAGTTGTGCGTTAAACGATCAAGGGGTCGTTCGATGTTGGGGCAGTACGGGAGATACTTATTCTCCGCCAACCGACGTTACGGCATTGGATATGGGTTCGATTGATCATTACTGTGCGTTGCTTTCCGATCAAACGGTGACTTGTTGGGGAAATGTGTGGGATGGAGTGGATGCTGGTCAAACACAAACACCAGAAGGTACCTTTCAATCGATTGATCTAGGACAATATCACAGTTGTGGTGTTCGAACAACGGGTGATATTCACTGCTGGGGTTCGATTACCGGAGATCCCAATCAATAATTTGAATACAGTTCAAAACAGGAATTCCAATGGCAGACAATCCACCTCGATTACTACAAGGTTATGGAGCCCATCCACCACGACCAAAGTGGACCGCACCCAATGGAGACCCGGCTCGTTTGGCGGTGCAATTTGTGATCAATTACGAAGAGGGCGGTGAGAATTGCCTCTTAAATGGGGACAAGCAATCGGAATGGTTGCTTTCAGAAATCGTAGGTGCGACTCCCTATGAAGGTGTGCGCCATATGAACATGGAGTCCCTGTATGAATATGGGTCTAGAGTAGGCTTTTGGCGATTGCATCGAATGTTCTCTGAGCGGAACATGCCCTGTACGGTGTTTGCAGTGGCACGAGCGTTGGAACTCAATCCCCAAGTGGCCACTGCGATGGTGGAAGCCGATTGGGAAATCGCGAGTCACGGATATCGATGGATTGACTATCAGTACATGTCCGAGGAAGAAGAGCGAGAGCACATTCGCAAAGCGGTAGAGATTCACACTCGGATTACAGGCTCACGGCCACTGGGAATTTATCAGGGGAAACCGAGTCCAAATACTCGCCGATTGGTCGTAGAAGAAGGCGGGTTTGTATACGATGCAGACAGCTACTCTGATGAACTGCCTTACTGGGTGCAAGTGGGCAAGAAGCCGCATTTGGTCGTACCGTATACCTTAGATGCCAACGACATGCGTTTTGCCTGCGCTCAAGGGTTTAACTCTGGAACGCAATTCTTTACCTATCTGAAAGACTCTTTTGACTTTTTGTATCAAGAGAATCAAGGGAGAGTGTTGTCTGTGGGTTTGCACTGCCGATTGGTGGCTCGTCCAGGCAGGGCATTGGCACTCGCCAAGTTCTTAGATTATGTCAAAGGCTTTTCAGATGTGTGGGTGTGCCGGCGGATAGACATTGCCAACTATTGGAGAGAGCATCACCCGTTTGAGTGATATTATCATGTTACAAGATAGACAGAACCTCTGAGAAGGGATGGGATAATCATGATTGTATCTGCTGTTTTGTCTGGTTTGCTATTTGGATGTGTGACGATGAAGTCCGCACAGTCTCCTTTGACATCAATGATCGGTGAATGGGAGGAGGAAGGCACTGTCATGGTTGATGGTGTATCTCAATCAGTGTACTCTCATTCTGTCTGTTCGTCGCTAACCAGTCCGAATGACATCCTGTGCAACGGTCAATCTGGTG
>CAJWHX010000077.1 GCA_913040875.1 uncultured Pseudomonadota bacterium
ACAATCGGTCAGATGCAATCATCAAAGACGTCGGGTCGCTATGGGTCCGATATAGAGGAATGTACGGTAATGAACCCTTGTTGTTTCAGATATACACCGATACGGCTGGGGTAAACCATGCATGGAAATGGTCCTCTATGCAAGATAGTCCGACAAGTGTGAACAGTGCCATCGAATTGACGCAAGTAACTCCTGAGCGCATAGTTGTTCGTGTAGATGGAATTGACATTCAAAGTCAAGGAACGGTGTATGTCTACAATCCCATTGAAGAAATCGGCGTGTTTGGCAAGATAGCAGAGAATCTTATTGGCAATCCATCGACGATAACGTACGATGCAAAGGCAACCAAGAACGATCAGGTTGTCAGTGAAGGTGTATTGGAAGTGACCTTTTTTGAATGACCTTACGTCGTTAGTGATATTCCACCAATGATGCTCAGTACGTACAGCATTTGTTTGGGAATCCGAGTGAGCATCGCTAGCGAGAATCCAACGTAGTCCATTCGGATGGCTCCAGCGGTCCAAGTTAGAAGGCACAGAGGGATCGGAAGCATAGATGCTATGGCCACACCTTTAGCTCCTCGTTCTCGAAAACTGGTGTACAATGATGGCCACTTTGTCTGGATTAGTCGGTCGTACTTTTCAGGAAAGCCAATCCAATGTCCTAGCCAGTACCCGAAATGTCCAGACGAAATACTGGTTCCACTGGTTAGGAGACCAATCATCCAAGGTGAGTGGCCACCTTGAATGGCGATGTACATCGGAATCGCAGCACCAATTGGTGTGGGGAAGGTTTCTATGACAACCACGATGCCAATGAGTCCAAGTAGTCCCACTTGAGTGATGAGATCTGTTGCCAAACGTTCGATATCCTCTTGAAAAAGTACCCCCAACAGTACAAATATCACAAAAAAGCAAGCAAGATGTATGAGTGCTTGCGTACCGGATAAGGAAATTTTAGGAGACGGTGGAGTCATGATTTGGTTGACAAAAGAGGCTAATTTCAATAATTAGAACCCCTTATGGTTTTTGGAATCATCTGACCAGTAGATTGTTTTGCGCGGGAGGCGTGCCTTATGTTGAAACCCAGTCAAACCCCACACCGTCTTGGGAAATCTTCCCTTTCTGTTTACCCCCTTGCGTATGGTATGTGGCGCTTTGCAGGAACATCGGTGTCAGATGCAGAAGCGAAGATTCAAGCAGCGTTGGATGTTGGGATTACCCTCTTTGATCAGGCGGATGTATACGGCTGTGATGGAGGTGGTAGTTTTGGTGATTCAGAGGCGCTGTTTGGAGATGTATTATCGGGAAATCGAGAGCTTCGAGACAAGATGACGATTGCTACAAAAGGCGGTATCGTACTTGGGGTCCCTTATGATTCGAGTCCTGAGTATTTACGAAGAGCCGTTGAGAACTCTCTTCGTCGAATGAAGATTGACGTCATCGATCTGTATCAAATCCACCGTCCAGACTTCCTCGGGCATCCAGCCCGGATCGCTGAAGTGCTCACTGAACTCAGGGAGGCAGGAAAGATTAAAGAAGTCGGTGTGTCGAATTATACCGTATCTCAGTTTTCAGCATTGCAGGCACATTTGCCGTTTCCAATTGCCACACGCCAGCCAGAGTTTTCCTGTTTGCAGCATTCTATTCTGCGGGATGGAATTCTTGATCAATGCTTAGAGAAGGGTGTCACTCCACTCGCATGGTCACCATTGGCTGGAGGTTCACTCTTTGAACAACAACCAGCTGATGAAAAGGTCCGTAACACACAGCAGGTATTGCAGCGGATCGCATCAGAGCAAAATGTATCGGTTAGTGCAGTAGCTCTTGCTTGGACGATGGTTCACCCCAGCGGTGTCATCCCCATTATCGGTACACAAAACATCGCGCGGATTCGTGAAAGCGTGGATGCTTTCCGTGTCAGTCTTTCGCGTACAGAGTGGAACGAGATACTGGTTGCGGCACAAGGGTACCCACTGCCGTAGGAGAAGTGCTGTGTTGAAAGAATTTCGATTGGAAGAACAAAGATCGGTTGACGATGTCTTGTTTCCGCTATGTCTGGGCCTAGAGGAAGCCGTGGAAAAGGAGGCGTTCTTTGCTTGGGTCGTGACCCAGGGAATTGAATGGAGGCGTCTACTGCTTCATCACGGGGCTATTTTACTGCGCGACTGTCCAATCGATGCACCTGAAGATTTCGAGCGGTTGCTCGATGATGTAGGATTTCCGCGGATGCCCTACGTTGGTGGTGCCGCTCCTAGAACTGCAGTGACAAGCAGAGTTTTGACCTCGAATGAATCTCCTCCATCAGAACCGATTCCATTTCATCACGAGATGGCTCAAGTTCCAAATCCACCGGCCTATATTTTCTTTTACTGCGATTTACCTCCTGAGCATGGCGGGCAAACCCCAATTGTGCATTCCCATCAAGTGTACAAGCGTTTCGTGGGGATTGACCAAGAGTTTGCTGAGAAGGTTGAGCGGACGGGTGTACGATATGTTCGAGTAATGCCGGAAGAAGATGATCCCAGTAGCGCCATTGGCCGATCGTGGAAAAGTACATTTCTGACGGATAATAAAGACGTCGCTGAAGAAAAGATGCGCCAGTTGGGGACCTCATGGAAGTGGTTGGGAGACGGAAATCTTTTAACTGAAACGGCTACAGTGCCTGCCATACGGGTAGAACCTCGATCACAGCGTAAGACATTCTTCAATTCAATGGTGGCTGCCTACACAGGATGGATAGACTCACGCAATGATCCAACCAAGTCGGTAAAATGTGGGGATGGCTCACCAGTCAACGGCGAAGTATTGGTACAGACAGGTCAAGCCATGAACGAAGAATGTGTTGCTTTCACGTGGCAAAAGGGCGACGTGCTGTTGATCGACAACCAACTCGTGCTTCATTCCCGCCGTCCATTCTCAGGAAAGCGTCGAATATTGGCTTCGATCTCTCCGATGGAGTAGTATGATACAATTGACGCCTCCGAGTAACAATTCTCAGTTTCGTTTTGGTGACTTCGAACTCCACTGGGATGGGGAGAGGCAACAACTAACCCTGTTTCATTTTGAGACCAAGCAGACGTTGTGGAGTACGATACCTCAACAAGGTTGGATACGTGCATCTCACAAAGAAGATACCTTTGATGAATCGAGAGGATACTTCTTTCTTAAACAACAGTCTCTCGGTTCCACTTCTGCTCAAACAGTCGATTCTATTGAGTATGGAGACACGCAAGATCAAGTCGTACTGTCCGGATATCTACAGGGTTCATCCAAGTATCAGTACCGAATGTTGGTTTCTGCGATGGATGACAAGCAGATTCAGTTGCGTGTGGAGTTGGACGATTCTTCCAACCTGAATCACATACAGTTGTGTTTCTCTACGGCGCCCGACAATCAAATCTTTGGTTTTGGCGAGCAACTGACCTATTTGAACCTCAAGGGACGGTCTTTCCTTGTTTTGAGTCAAGAACCCGGTATTGGTCGTGGTGTTCAACCGCTAACGTGGATGATGAACACCTTCTTTAAAGCTGGCGGTGGCTGGAATTGTTCCAACGCGCCTGCACCGTATTTTCTGACGTCAGACGGTCAGGCCTTCTGTTTGGAAAACGATGAGCCCAGTTTCTTTGACTTGAGCGAGTCGACAACGGTAGACGTCGATGTCTTTTCCAATGTACTCACGGCACGTGTGTTCTTCGGACGAAATCCCAAAGAGATTGTTGAGGGTTATACCAGATATTGTGGGCGGATGGCAGAACCACCCAAATGGTTAGACAATGGGGCTGTAATTGGGATGCAAGGCGGCACAGACGCTGTTTTGAATACATTGGGGCGTCTACAGTCTGCTAAGGCAGCGATTGCCGGATTTTGGCTCCAAGATTGGGTTGGCGCGCGAACTACCTCGATTGGCAAGCAGCTTTGGTGGAATTGGGAGTTGGATGAAAACAGGTATCCTAACTGGGAAGGGTTATTGCAAACCCTGCATCAGCAGTCGATGGTGGCGCTAACCTACTTGAATCCCTTTGTGGTAGACGTATCTGAGCGTGAAGGGGTGCGGCGGAATCTCTACAGAGAAGCGATTGATAAAGGCTATGTCATCAAGCGTCAAGACGGGTCCGTCTATCAAATCATGAATACGTCCTTCTCCGCGGCGTTGCTCGATCTAACGGTCGCAGATTGCCGAGTGTGGATAAAAGAGGTCATGAAAGAAAAACTCCTGAAACTCAATGTCCACGGGTGGATGGCAGACTTTGGAGAGGCGCTTCCTTTTGATGCGGTACTGAGCGATGGTTCAGATCCACTAACGTACCACAATCGATATCCTGTAGAATGGGCGAAACTCAATCGAGAAGCCATTCAAGAGGCAGGTAAAGAAGGGGAGATACTGTTCTTCAATCGAGCGGGGTACACCGGTTCTACTCGCCACAGTACGATGTTTTGGATGGGAGACCAATTGACCAGCTGGAGTCAGTACGACGGTATCAAGGGCGCTGTGATCGGTTTGATGTCCAGTGGACTGTCAGGCATTTCCCTCAATCATGGGGATATCGGTGGATACATCTCGACCAATCCACCCAAAATCCCTTTCAATATCCCGTTTATTGGTTACGCACGAAAGCCTGAACTGCTCAAACGATGGATTGAAATGTATGCCTTTACAGCGATGTTTCGTACCCACGAAGGGAATCAGCCAACTCGACACATTCAAGTGGACTCCAATGAGGACGTTCTGAAGCAGTTTGCATTCTTCTCTCGAGTCTACAAAGAGTTGGCGCCCTATCGTAGGGGACTCTTTCGTGAGGCGGCTGAACAAGGATTGCCAGTGGTACGTCACCCTTGGTTGGTCTACCCAAACGACCCTGAGAGTTTGAGTTTACGCTGGCAGTTTTACATGGGTGACGATGTATTGGTTGCACCCGTACTGGACCCGAAGACCTCGGTTGTGTCGGTTTATTTTCCAAAGGGTACGTGGAAGCGCTTGTCCATTGGGGAAGACGTTGAGAGCGACGGGGAGTGGAGAGAGGTCGATGCGCCTCTTGGTAACCCAGCTGTCTATTTTGCTTCTCAGTCCGAGTATGCAGAGCTGTTTGAGGGCATCAAAAACCGTTGGGGGCAATGATTTGGTGTACCACACTCGAGAATCAATACCGTTATGATGATATATTTCGAGAACAAAGGAGACCACCATGTCAGATTTTGATGCCAGTGTTATCTATGGAATCGTTGTTGAATCAGCGATTATCGGGCAGTTGAAAAGTGAGGATATTCTCACAAAAAAGTGGTGCGACGATGACGATCTGTAGCAAATAGCGGATTGGCTCAACGAGAAGTACAAGGCAAGGCTACGAAAAGGGCTCCGCTTTACTTGCACCCACTACCCGTTAACGAGGGTCCTTGGACTGTCGATAGCCAAAACGGGGATGGATAGTGAGGGTGTGTTTGAATGTACATACCTTGAGGACCTCGCCGTGATGAATGAGATACTAGAGGAGGTCAACCCAGGTTGTCAGCCCAAACTGTACCTGACCGGTAGAGCGTACTAGTCTAAGCTCTCAACGACGTCGATTGGTCAGATGAACGCTCTGTTGCCCATCCTGTTGGGATACAATCTTTTCTGATACAGCCTCTTCCAGGAGCGGATCAGCGTCATGTGTCGGACACTATAATCCCAAACTCCACTGCCACAGTCCATCTATGCTCTCAAGGCGTTCGGGCTCGGAAACTGACAGGTGTAAGGTATACTGTCGGGTAACCTCAGCATCCAAGGCTGGATGGTGTAGCCGCACTTCTTCCATCAGGGCTCTGATTTCTGGGTTTGTTCCATTCTCCGGTATTGCCGGTAAGTCGATCGGTGTTTTGTTCAACAAGCGACCGGTGATTGAAATGTTCTTGGCTTCAAGACTCTCTTTGAGTGCGTCGAGCTGCTGCAATCTACGATTGGGTACTTCGATCAGCCAGTACTCGGTATTTGGATGAATCAGTAGTTCATTGCCGCGCTCAGCCATCGCTTCGAGTGCAACGGCAGACTGCTTGAAGAGTGTGAAGAAATCACCGATGTCGCTGATCGTTTCACTGCCCAAGAAGAAGTTGAGACCCTTGGCGATGATGCCTTTGGCGAAGTTCATCGAGGCAAAGCCAGTCGATTTAGAGGTTAGCCACTGCAGACCCGAACTGGAAAAGAGGTGCTGAATTTTGTCAGGCGCATCGAAGAACTGCTGGGCGTTTTGAGCGGGAGGGGTGTCGACGACGATCGAATCGTAAAGACCCGTATCGACCAACTCCATCATTTTCATGACCGCCATCATCTCTTGGATTCCGCCCATCTTTTCCTTGGCAAACTGGAAATACCGATTGTCAGCAAGCTTGTTCCAAGTGTTGGGAGAGGTGTGCAGTCGACTAAAGTCATCAAAGGCTTTGCCGGCATCGAGCATCATTGCCGACAGCTGTCCGCTACACTCCTCAGGTAAAGGTATCTCCGCGGCGCTGTTCCCTTCCATGTCTAAGTGTAGCGCGTCTGCGAGGCGCTGTGCGGGGTCAATTGTCAGCAGGACGCACCTTTTGCCGGCACGGGCTTCCGCCATCGCCATCGCCACAGAGGTTGTGGTTTTACCAACCCCGCCAGTGCCGCACATAAAGAGCACTTGTGTGTTCACAGCCATCCCTCCAAGCCATCGAGTGCTGGTAGGTCTGTTCCATCAGACCATTTATCATAGGTGAGCAACGGCAGATTTTCAGGGGTACCAAGATGGGTGTCTAGCCAATCTCGCCATAAGATTTGATTCTCATGGTCTTCTTTGAGAATATTGAGAACCGTTTGGTATTCTGGATGCTCCTCAAGCAGATGGGGTACTTCTGAATTGTTGAAGACCTCTTGTAGGGACTGGGAAACATGTTGCCATTGATTGATGATGATTCCTAAGACTTTTGGGTGAAAGTCAGAACGCATTGTGCGCCACAGTTGCAGAGTTTCTCGAACGGGTAATTCTTCTGGAAGTGTAACCATCACCACACGTCCATGTTCCAGCACCACGTCTTCAACTAGCCTGCTTTGGTTGTATAATGGCCCGCGCCGGCTTACATCCATCATCGTTTTGGCAGCTGATATCAGTGAGATACCATGTCCCGTAGCGGGGCAGTCCACCACGATGTGGTCCCATTGTCCACCGATCTGTAGATCGTATATCTTGCCTAACTGAACGGCATCGTGCAATCCAGGAGCCGCTTCGATCAAGGGTTTGACCAGACGATTGTCGAAGATCAGTTCGTAGAGTTTGCGCATTTTAAGCTGCTGCACCACATAATCTTCAATCGCAGCCATCGGCGATACGGATATGGCATCGATCCCTTTTGCTAGATGTGTTGGCGTGTAGCTCTGACTCGGCTTGTTGTAGTAGGCTGGTATGTCTGCACAACCGTTGCACTCGACGATGATGGTGGATTCTCCACGTGTCGAATAGTGATGTGCCAGTAGTCTTGAGACGGTGCTTCGACCAACGCCTCCTTTGCCCATGATAAAATCGATGGTTGTGTCAGCCATGCGCCTGCTGTCCGTCATCGTTTTGAACCGGATTGCATTCAGGTACATTTGTTGTGTCGGCTTGCTCCAATTCATCCAATAGACTGTGAACACGTTTGAATACCGGTACAGAAACCAGCATACCCAAGTGTCCTGCATCGGTGATCACCATCTCGTTGCTGTCATCTAAGTGACCGTTGGGAGAGGGTACTACAACCCAGTCTCGCGTGGACCAAATAATTAGGTGCGGTACTTCGGGTGCCGTTGTAATGTTGCAGATTTCCGAACCCGGTTTGAACTGCTTGCCTTGTTTTCCTTTCGCCAATCGATAGGTCTTTGTTCCTCGATAGGGAGTGCCAAATGAGATCTGTCCTTTGATCTTGTCAGTACCGTATTTTTCCATGTAATGTCTGGATATTAATCCACCCATTGAGTGACCGATTAGCATGATCTTTTGCTGTCCACACTGCTCATAGTACTCTTCTATCTTCTGATGGAGTTCATCGGAAAATACAAAGATATCGTCTTTGAGTATGGGGTTGTTGATGGCCCATATATTCTCAAAGCCACAGCGATAGAGGTAGTACTGTAGTGGGAGTAGCGACCAGCGGTTCATATGATAGCCGGGAACCAACATAATCGGCGTTTTACATGGGGCGTTGGGACGAAATTTTGGCGCAGGAAAAGAAAAATGCATGAGCTGTGAGACACAGGTAAAGAAAATCCCTACAAGCTCCAATGTTTGACAAGAGATGTTTTCCCAGCTTCGATCGACGGGCTCATCGTTGACAATGGCGTGCATCAATACGGCCGCAATGGTTGTAGCCACGCTAATGACGATAAATATACCCAGTAAAGTGGGTACAGCAACCAAGATTGCAAACCATATACTTTCCAATGCAGTGCCCAAACTTGCGATCATCTATAACCGTCTCCTTCCTATTTGGTATCTGATTTCTAGAGGATATACAAATAAGAGATGGGTCTGGCTTCCGAAGGACCGGATTCAATTCGTTGTTCATCATACATCATCTGCGTTAGATAAAAATGCTTTGGGGTGAAATTGATTCGATTTATTGATGATAAACGACAGTTGAAATTGTCGGTGCATGATGTGATTGATGCCGGTCCGCCGGTTGGTGACTTGTATTTAACGGTTGCGTGGACGGCCAATACCCGAATGCGACTCGGTACAGAAATCCACTCTCAGTATCAAGAACACGCTCTTGAAGAAAATCCGAACTTCAAAAAAGAAGTGACCATTCGGCATCTTGTTGTGATCGACGGCTGGGAATGTGAGATCACAGGACGAATTGATGGTGTTATCATCGAGAGCGACCATCAGAGAATTGAAGAGATCAAAACATCGACGTTGCCGGGTGCTGCTCTTATTCAGAAAGATTTGTCAGACATGACCCCATGGCGGTCCCAAGTGGAACTCTATCTCTACTTTTTACAAGGACAAGGCATCGTATCGAGTGGTGAACTGGTGGTGATATCAGTTGTGGATGGGTATCAACATCGTTTGTCAGTACCGCACAATCCAGAGCAAAAAAACTATGTTGAAAGACAGCTCCGTTGGCTCATCAGGGAACGTGAAAAGCAGCTGGCTTGGTACAGTACCCGTCAGCAAGCCGTATTGGAAGGGTTGCCATTTGCTCACGACACGTGGCGAAGTGGCCAAGAGGAGATGAGTCGATTCTTAGAGAGAGATTTATCCGATGGGAAGCTCGTGTTGGCAAGAGCGCCGACTGGATACGGAAAAACTGCGGCCTCTTTGTTTGCTGCGTTACAAGTGGCTTATCGAAGCAATCGTAAGATATTCTTCGCGACTGCACGCAACACTCAGCATCAAATGGTTGAGGATACACTTCGGAGCATGTATCGTCGAGGGATTCCTGTTCGAGCGATTTCTCTGCGTGCCAAAGAGAAGGCATGCTTGAATGATGTGGTTTCTTGTAGGCCCGATCGCTGCCCATATGCAGATGAGTACTACGACAAACTTCAGCGGACGGGGTTGTTTGAAGAAATATGGGACGATGGCGTCATCTTGGCAGACAATCTGCAGGATGTAGGTGCCAAACATACGGTATGTCCTTATGAACTCTCAAAAAATCTTGTGGCATCTGCAGATGTTGTGATTGGAGACTACAACTATCTGTTTGATCCATCCGTTCAGTTGGGTGCCATTGCGCAAAATTCTGGTTCTTGGATCGTCATTGTCGACGAGGCGCACAATTTGCCAAACAGAGCTCAGGGATATGGTTCTCCCAGTATACGACTTCAGACGATTTGGAAAGGACTGCACTCCGTAAAAAATGATGGAAGTTTTTATCGATTTGCCGCTCCGCTTGAGCGTCTGTTGGATTGGCTGTTGTTTGAGGTTCAGCAAAGCAATGCGGATCAGTATGGTCAACGCTCGGCATCATTGGAGGAAGGGATTCATGTGGAGTTCATTGAAGAGATCGTCAAAGAAATACAGCAGCTTGCACTCGAGTATGCTGTTCAGAGATATGAAAAGCCACTATCTTCCGATGAAGAAGGAGACCCATGGTACGATGCTGCTTGGTCGGTTTTATCCTTTCATACCGCTTTGCAACGGGCTTCGGAGGAAACCGTTGTCATTTGGCAACGGGTTGGTTGGGATAGAGAGCGCGATCTGAAGGTGTCTTTATTGGACTTTGAATCCCCAGCTCGTCACCCTGAAACCGGTGTGGAATTACTGTGCCGAGATCCATCTGTCTTGCTCGGTCCATTCTTTGAAAAGATAGGTGCCGCCATTTGCATGTCGGCGACATTAGAGCCCTTTGACTTTTATCAGAATCTGTTGGGATTGGATGCTGAGCGAACGTGCGTACACAAGTTCGACTCCCCATTTCCTGTGCAGAATCGAGCATCATTTATGCTTCCGTTTGTATCCACGTTGTACAAACATCGTGAGCGGGAAAATCCTAGGATTGCGACGGTCCTAGAAAAGATTGTGGGTTCGATTGAAGGAAATATCGCGCTGTTTTTCTCTAGCTTTGTCGTGTTGGAATCGATTCGGACTCAGATGGATCTGGGAGATCGAAAGACTCTTGTTCAAACCCGTCGTATGAAGGAAGGTGGTCGTCGCCGGTTGTTAAAGAAGATGGGCAAGGGCGAGGGGCACGTGTTGTTTGCCGTGATGGGAGGAATATTCTCTGAAGGCATCGATCTACCGGGGAATGCACTGGAAGCCGCTGTTGTAATTGGACC
>CAJWHX010000078.1 GCA_913040875.1 uncultured Pseudomonadota bacterium
CTTCAGTGTCAACACAGATCCGTACCGTTCCGACAACAGCATTCCAAAGACATCGTCTAGGCGAGGATTGTCATCCTGAATCATAGAGTGTAAAAAGGCTTCTGGACCTTGAGCACTCAACGTCACCCCACGCGTAAAGTACACATTGAACGCCTCTTGGGAAAGTTTCTCGTCTAGCGTCGACAAATAGCCCTGTAATACATCGTTGACCCAGGCTCCTTTGGCTACCGTCAGTAGACGTAGAGCATCAAAGAATCTAGCATCCTGTGTGGGTGTAGGCTCTCTCAAATTGGATACACTTTGCCGCAATGAGGATACATACTGTGCAATCTCGACTTCGACGGGAAGATCTGTTGATGTATCTGCAAGGGCTGTACTCATATCTACCCCTATTCTTTCAGTGCGTTCTGCACGCATCTTGATTAAATACTCATCTAAATCAATGGTCGTTTCTTCAGCCGATTCGGAGTCCAGCGACTGATGCACCAATTCTGCTTCATGAAGTAGATCGTTCAACTCTTTCTTACGGGCCTTATAGGCAACCCGTTCCTCTCGGATATCGGCGAGTGTCTCATAGACAAAGGCTTTTTTCAATATCTCAAAATAGAGTTGTTCAAAATCCTCCCCAAAGATCACAGGTTTGGGAATCTTCGCGAAGATAGATTGATCAACAAAGTGCGAATATAAGAAAGAAGCCGTCATCCAAGACTCTTCAGACCACACGTCGTTCATTCGATTCAATATGGGTTCCATGATGTCGTTGTCGATCATATCTGTCGTCCACTCTTTGACATCTTCATCTCTCGAATGGAATATCAAATTGAGTCCGGCAAGAAGCATGTCCTCGTATGGGGAATTTAACAACTGTATACAGGCTTCTTTTAGACGACCTTGTACGTGAAGTATTCGCAATGCATCTTTGTCTATCGCAGCGTGACGTAAGGCATAATCATCACTGTCCATCGCTTCGAACAACGCATCTGAAACCCAGGTATCCCCAAAGAACTGCTTCATTTGAGACAAGGCAATACGCTTTAGAGAAAAATGTTTCGATGCAAATGTCGCTCGAACAAAAGGCGCATATGGTGGGATAACTTCCCCTTCTTCCACCTTCTTCTTTTCTGCAGACGTACGAGGCGTTCGCATCGTTGCATCAATGGTGTCTCTAAACGACACCCCATGGTTTAGGGCATCCAGATTCAAGAAATCTGCCCACAACTCTTCGTGCCAAGATAGCACTGACTTATCAGCCCTAATCATTGTATCTTGCACATTGCTATTGATTTCCGATAACACATGGGTAAATACTTGATTGATTGAGAACTGAAGTAAGAACTGACGAGTTTTCACCAAATCTGCATGAATCAAATTGTATGTCGTATACACCTTGATGAGTTCACTCAACTCATCCCTGGCCGAGCCACTCTGTGCCCAAAAGAGAATCCGATTGAGCAATTGAACTTCCGGAAGCAAGCGCTTTGGCAAGCCAATCAGCGGAATGGTCGGATCGATACTAGACTCTGTTGTCATGTTGTGAATATCCGCCTCGGCGATCAATCCACCACCTTGTTCTGCCACCAAAGCATCCCAATCTTTTGCCGTAAATCTAGGCCAATCTGTCCAGTTTGAATCAGCCGCCAGCTTCTCTCCTATACGTTCTTGCAATCGAACCACCGCATACATTCGAACGTCGTCGTAAGGAGAATCCATCATCATAGAAATCAATGACAGCAACGCATCTTCTCCGTCGCTCTTCGCTTTTGCGTAGAGTCCGCGCAGCGCTTTGGCGCGAATGTTGACATGTTTTGGTCGTTCGCCACGTTCGCGAATCTGTGTAAACAACTCCGTGCGCGTACTCTCAGTAAATGTAACTTCGCTACTTTCAAATAGATACCGAACCGCAAGTCTCTCCGAATGCGAGTAAACATCGTCTTCAAAAATCAAATTGACAATGCGTCTGGATACATGACGGGTAATTTCAAAGTCATAATCTTCGACGAGTACTCGAATCTCTTGAGCTTTGTCTCTAGAGGCATACTTGGCTTGTTCGTTTGGTGCTTGCAATATGAGTAGACGCAGTTTCTGCTCTACGATGGGTTCATCAATAAACTCGAGCAACCCGTCAACTGCGCGAGACTTCACCACATCGTCTTTGTCATCTACGAGCATCAATAGAATTGGCAATGCAGAGGGCTCTCCCAACTTTGCAAGGGCCATTGCTCCCAACGAGGCGATCGAGGGTTGATAAGAGAGTGCCATCTCTTGCAGAATCAACTTTTCGGCACCCGTCAAATCTCTTGTGAGATGAGGCGCTGGATACTCTAACTCAACTCTTTGCGCCAAAAGAAACTCTTTCACAATCCAAGACATTGGAAAGGTTTGAATACAATAACTAAGGGTATTGAGTTGCTGTACCCATAAGGTCTCATTGGATTTTTTGCTGCCGAGTAACAATGTCTCCAACTCTGTAACAATCTCTTTTGCTTCTTGAAGATCGACCCTTTTTGCAGCTCGATTTTCTTCTGGAACTGCAGCTAGAAACAAATTTCCCACTGTCTGATCGATGACAAAGTTGTTTTGCACATGAGACCACAAACTTTGATCTGTTGTGTTTGAACGAATCTGGCGATCTACAAACCCTGGATACTGTCGACGTTCAGACTCCAAATCATTCATTTGACCATGTAGAACAGAATCTAAGGAACGCAGATACTTTTCAGCACCCTCTTCAGCAAAAAGCGACAAACGAAATGCCAACTCGCGTAAGTTGTCATTCGAGGACTCCCGAACTTGTCTAAGTATATCTAAGGAATCTTGTTTCAATTCAGCGTCTTGAATCATCCCCTTTAAATACAGAAGTTTTAATCCTTGGCGTTGAATCCAAGAGTCTGAATGCGCAACGGCCATCAGCACACCTTCTACACCTGGTAGAAACGGCTTCTGCTGTGCAAATAAGAAATGAAACGCATTGCTGACGATATCATCTTCCGAATCTTCATTGAACAAATATAGCACTTGCTCAAAAGCCATTTGATAGGTGGTATTGTTTGGATCTGTGTCTCGTTTGCGTGCCAGTTCAGCATAGCCCCTCAAACCTGCTTGTCGGACTGCCAAATAACTTGACTCATTCGCCAAATCCAATGGATACAAGGATTCATCACCATACAAATGCGGCATTCTCAAATACGCGAGTACATCCAAACACGTTTGTTCCCAGCGAACACTCATCAAATCTCTAAATATCACCACCAATCGTGGATGTCCTGTTGCATTCAACAGCTCTAAGGCTCTGCTCACAAAGCTGGGATTGCTTTCGTTTCGAACAAAACCAATCAACACATCAATACTGAGTTGATCTCCAAAATCTTCTATGTATGCGAGCAAAGACTCTCGGTTGACAGGTTTACCGTCCATCTCTTGCTGAGCATAATGCCATACACCAGTCAAGTGACGAACAACTTTATCTCCTACTGATCCAGTTGCAGACATATCGTTCATGTCGATACTTCTAAACTTTACTTCTGCAGAATCTTCTCTGGTAGCCCCAGTTTGATGGTCGTGTCCAGACACCAAAATATCTTCAAACGCCCAATCACCACGCTTATCTTTGACTGGCACGCGGACGGTACATACGCAAGTTGCCGACAACGATAGGCTCCTTGAAGTACTTTTGTCTGTTTGCCACATACGCAAGGTATTGTCATGACTCAATGAATAAAAATAGTACCCTGGTCCTGATAATACTGCTCGAATATTTTTGGAGTGTCCACCTTTTCCAGACGCTGCGATGCCTTTTGGGATGCGTTCTTTAACTTTCAATCGACTCATCGTCAGATCATTTGCAAACGCCGTTAGGTGCTGAACACCATCATGAGACAACGAAAACTGCAATCCTGTGATGTGACTCGTATGGCCCATTTGTTTTTGAGCCGTTTGCGTCGTCAGTATCTCACGCTGAAAATCATAGAGCTCCAAACGTTCGACAAGACTCTCTCCTTCAAGTTTACAACGGAAGATCAAATACAATCCATCGTCAAACCCCAATGCAAAATGGGGTATACCTGTTGCTTCTGCACCTAGAGCGGTAATCCTTCTCAACCCATTTTCAACCGATACTTCAGCGTCGGATTCATCCATCGTTGGTCTAGGCTGCGGCGCGGGTTCTTGCCAGATAATCTTGTCTGTATCCAAATTGTACAGGGCCACTGTTTGGGCAGTATCTTTCTCCAAGACAAGAACCAATACATTATGGCTGATGGCTTCGGCAAAACGTATCTTGTCGGTCGTTGAGAAAGCAGTCAAACCCAAATTACTGGTATTTCCATCAAAATCTTCTTCCGATGGAATGTAGGGCAAGTGATATCCCTGGCCCTCTGTATCTATACACACAATGCGTTGACCCTTTTGATACTCTGGATTAAAGGTGTGGTCAAACTCTGTTTTCTCGAGTTGTTTTAAAACCTTTGCCGCCCTTTTGGCATTGGCTTTGGCATTGGCTTTGGTATCGTCGATAGTTGTAAGCAAATATATTATCGTGTTGCGTTCAAGTTCTGACAACTCTTGCGTCTTTGATATATCTAAGACTCGCTTGACACTCTCTACTTGTGTATCAACGGACAACTCTTCGCCTTCATCTAGAGCCTTTATGGATTTTTTCAATGCTCGTTCAATAACTGTGTCGTTTGCCAAGACAACAGAAACCATGTCTGGATCCATTTCCACACCATCATACACAAACGTCATCTCTGGAGTTGATTGATTGGGCATAGACACAAAGGATTGGATCGGGTGAGGTGTCGAGATAATCCAACGCTCAGAATCTACACGGGCCAATATATTGTGGATGGGAGCGAACTGAATACCCAAGTTTCGTCCCTCAGAGTGAGCCGTTGCCATCAACAACCAATTGTGGTGTTGAACAACATCCACAACATTTCCGCGCAATGGAAGGTTTAAAGTCTTCGATAAAGCCATGAGATTCACCTGTTTAGTAAAATAGAATATTCTGTTTCAATGCGTAAAATTGGAAAGACGAAACTGAGAAAAGTTAGACCTGATCAAATATCGTCAATGCTTCAATTGGTTGATGTTCATATTTTGCTTCAATGTAAGCCAGCGCGGACCAGACAACTTCTTGAACAGCCTTGCCTTTATACGCCGTTAGTTCTTGAAACACTGGAACGATCGCCTCTGCAAACACACGATCTTGCAGCGCCAAATCTCGAAAACTCTCAATCAACAACCGCTTGGTTTTCCAAGAGGGTACCTTTTCGACACCCCGTTCAGACTTTGGTCTGGGATTTGAGGGCAATTGAAACAACTGCCGTATTGCAAAGAGCACCAGTCGACCGTGGTCCGTGAGATTGGGATGAATGTTCTCTGAGGTTCCCTCTCCCAAATACTTGATTGTTCCCACTGCCGCATATTGTGTTGGAAAGGTTTTGGACACTTTTACTTTTTCCCGTTTCCCTCGTTCCATATTACCAGGAACGACAGAGTTTTCATACGGTGTCCACTCTGGAGTAACCAGCGGAATATGGGCTATGTTGTACAGCACCTGAATCACGAGTGCACGCACGTTGGCATCCGGACTGGTTGTCAGTTCTACCAGTTTGTCTGGCTGTGCAAAACGGCTTGGAAACGCTTGAATGATCTCCAATCCCAAACTCCGAACAGTTCCATCCGTCGAATAACAGTATTCAAAGAGCTCTTCTGGCGTGAACGACTCGTGCATCAAATCTATGGTGGCAAACTCTGTTCGAGGCGTCATCATACACTCCACAACAAAATCTCGGACTTCTTCTGTACCCGTCAGCAAAGGCACCAACTCCGCAAATCCAAATGTTCCGCTATTATCTCGGTATCGTGCTACCCAGTCTGTCCAATACATCTCCGCCAATTCCATCGCAAAAGAACGATGATACTGCGATCGTTCTGACTCTGGATCTGGGTCTACCTGTCCTATAAACCACTCGAGTGAGAAGTGATCGGGAGACACAATACAAGAAGCATCCACATCAAACGATTGCTGACGAATCTCAGCAGATCTTTCTAAACGACCAAGCAAAAATGGCTTCCAAAATTTAGCACTATCGGAATTGTATCTCAGACCCGCATCAAGTTCTTCGAGCATTCGATCAACACCGGCACGATTGCCTTCTGGTGTATCTTCTAAAGTGCTTTCATCTACGGTGTAATCCAACAGGGTAAGTCCATAATTGGGAAAATTCGTCTGAAACAATTTTCGGATGGTACCGTACGCCCATCCACTTTTGTTTCGTCTGTCTAGAACCCAACGATATCCGAGTGTCTCCACACTACAATCGATGTGACTTGCAATGGTTTCGATGGCAAACGCTTCCGTATTTTGATTTTTATAGCTTCGATGACCCCAAATATAAACATGCTGATATTGAATAGCCGCTTTCCATTGGTTGCTTGCATCCAGCTCTTCGTCTAGGAAACTCTTCCATCCCTCTAGAGTATATTCATCCCTTGATATTAAGTGTTTCAAAAATGCAATAGGGAAATCGACTTGGTCAACTTCATTGCGGTACGCATCGATTGCGTATTGTCTGTTTTCTTCGCGCCTTGAAACCAACAGTTGTCGATAATCGATGGTTGTAAAGTTTGAACCTGCCAGTGTATTCCCTTGGACATCCTCTTTGCTCAACGCTTCCCAAGCCCAGTTGTATAGAATCAGCTGCGCCGGCTCAGAAAAAACATTTTCATAATACACGGGATAAAAGTCCAAGTTGGATTGATGAAATCCTTCTCTTATGAAGGTTTCGGCAAGGTTCACTTCTCGTATGTCTGATGCGTACAGTCTGTTTTTCAACCACTCCACACCAATTTGCCTTTTAAAGCGTTCCTTTATCGATTTTACGGCATAAGAATGCATCCGATCGTCCGATATCAACTCCGTCCAAAAGTCTAATGACAACTGCGATTGATACGGAGACCTTTTCTCGCCATCAGGAAAGAGCAGAAACAAACCCAACTCATGAATCTCTGATTGTCTTTGACGGAGAAGCCAAAGCACCTTGTCCAAATCAATTACATCCGTCAGTCTTTCCATGAATTGCCGAATAAAATTGCACGCATAGTTCACCAAATCACTGTCCAAACGACCAAATTCTGGATTTAAGAAAGTGAGTACAACATGATGCAATCCATGATCAATAAATTTCGCTTGGGGAATATCTGTTCCCAAGGCTGGATCCGTAGCACAGACCCATTCAATCACAAACTCACGAATACTTTTTGACGCTGACGGATTGCACCCTTGTGCCACAATCCATTCAGTTGGCAACCGTTTCAAAGCCGACTGATGATTGCTTCTCAACATATCGAAAGCCCATTCTCGAATGTCTTCACAGGCTGCATTACTCCAAAGGTTGCGTAGAACATCTACAGATTGTGTACTTGTCCACGTGAGGTCCTCCGCCCAATCAGCCCAAATATCTCGATTGTTCCACCAATTCCTAAATGTCGGGGCAACCAACAAGACTTCTGCCGTAACAGCTTCTTGTGTTTCATCAGACAATAGGTAATATTGATCATTCAACAGGCGTCTGAACATCTTGTTCAGAAATATCCTCGCCTCCTTAGTGATTTCAATAGAAGAAGAATCAAACTCGGTGAGTGAAGAATCGTTGTAGTATGAATAAGGGTCGGACCAATCAATGACCCCCACTTCATTCGGCAAATAGTACTCACTCAACTCCGTTCGGATACCTCTTTCGGTTTTAATATAGGCATTAGACGTCTTCCACCGATTGTACGTCAGAGCAAAGAGGGTCCAACGTTGATCCAAAATCCCTCGCTTTAAAATGTACTTAAACGCCTGCCATGGGCCCCACTTTAGTGGAACATGCTGCACAATCTTCGTCAACTGCTCCAAAGCATACGAACTGTTGTCATCATAAAGCATCAACATAAATTCGCCTACTTTGAGACGCTCAGGAACGTGTGCAGCCTTCTTTTGTACAAATTCATTGAAACGTTGTGTAAACAATTCCGCTTTTTGCTTACGGATGGCTTGATGTGGATAACGACTGTTGTCTTGTGGATAACGAGGCTTCACATTTTCAAGAACATCAGACTTGATGGCGTCTACATGATAATCTCTTCGAAACTTCTCGTATCCCTTCAGCACTTTGGATATAGACTCATTGCTAGCAGAGGTCACAGAACGCAATTTATCGTTCAGACGTTTAATGGATTCCATTCCTATGGTTGTTTCCTCACCATTGACAGCAGCCCATGCCGATCCAGAATGAAATACTTCTGTGCCTGCATTAAAGCCGTTGTTTTCAAGAAGCTCTTGAACTTCCATTTGAACCAACCCTACAATCTCTTCGCGATCTTCTTCGTCAAACTCGTCAACTTTATTGAGGAATACAACAATTTTTGAGAGGTTACCCTGTTTTGCAAGAGCAATTAGTTCTCTTGTTTGAGGCATCACACCGTCCGCTATAGAAACGACCAAACATAGTACCATTGCCTGTTGCAATATCGAAACAGAAATTTCTGAACTGGCAGTTCCGTCAATGAGACGAAATCTTGCCCCATCTGTGTTGGTATACGTACACTCTGAGTCGTTCCCTACGACAGAACCATCTTGTGTATCATACAACTCGAACAATGCTTGGTACACTGTTGACATACCGTGTTCTGTATGACCGTGTAAAATGACCGTCTGCTGAGATATCTGTACTGTTTGTGTGGGGTATGGATCCAACTCCACCACTTTACAGACATATTCGGCCAATCTAGGGTCTTGTGTCTTGTAGGCTTTCACCAGTCCCTTAAGAGAAAGCGTTCCATCATCATACAGCTGCTTGTCATCGGCAGAAATTGTGTGCATAATTACCCCATCGTGCGAAATCAACCCATGATTTCAAATGTACAATATTATACCATATTTGTGTCTATCAGAAACTATTTTATGCCTCAATCACTCAAATATAGCGTTCACTGAAGTACCATACTATGGTCAATGAATATTGTTGGTAGTCCATACAATATCCACCTTAGATAGTGTGACCTTCTGCATATCCCAAGTATGGATTCCAAACATTGTGCCTTGGATCAGACTTAGCCCTTATTGTATCTTCATTGATATCGATTCAACCAAATTCAAAATTAGGATTGACCGATTCATTAAAAGACCCAGTGAATAAATGGATCAAGCCATCGATGAGTTGGAGGCTAACCTTTCCGATTCACAAGGTATGTTGTTGTATTTCTCTGGGCACGGATGTGAAAATCAAGGAAGCACCCATATGATGCCCATTAAAAATTCTAGAGATCATCGAATAATTTAAAGAGAGTCATGACTCTCAATATACCGAATATAGCGTGAACTATTTCTTCTTCAACAACTTTCGATATTCATCTTCTTCCAAGGTTTCAATACCCAACTTGATGGCTTGTTTATATTTGGCATTGGTTGCATTGTGGGCGATTTGATCTCCACACACCAAATAATCGACTTCTCCACTGATGCTTGATACCACATCAGCGCCAGCCTTCTCAGCTTCTTCTGTCATCTCATCTCGTGGCTGACTCATTTTTCCTGTAAAAACAATTTTTTTTCCTTTGATACTCATCCGTACATCCTATGTTTATATTGGCATCATCAGTATACATAAAATCGGACAATAGTTTGTAAGAAATCGATTGATTGGTATACAATGCAATCTCGTCAACAAAATATTCTGATGACTGACAGAATCAACATGTATGTTTATGAAATCAGTGAGGCTTCTATGGGTTTCTGGAATACTATTGGAAAGATCATCAAAACCGCCGGGCAATCTGTAGGGCAACTATCGATTATCGTACATCCTGAGAACAATGCGATTGAATTAACGCCGTTTGCCCTGAAGGCCGTCAAAACAATGGTTGAATACAAATCTGACTTGATTCAAAACATTGCGTTTTCTGACTCCACCATCACTGTGACCGTTGAAAAGATGTTTATGACACACACATTGGTCATCAATGAGGCACTGATCAATATAGACACTAATGACATTGATATCACCGTGCATTTAGCAAAAGGTATCCCCCTTATTTTACAGGGAATTGGAGGACAAATTGTTGCCACAGTCATCAATTCAATACTAGGTCTCTCGGGAGATGCTGCTTCGGTCGATTTACATGGAACAGTGATTACCTACTCAATGCCCAAAACCAAACTCGGATTGCTCTCGCAAATTAGCCTTCAACACACACTTGCTGATACAGAATTCTTCGTGCAACCACACAACCGTTCCGTTCTCGTCTATTATCCGGCAGATGGTATTGTAAAGCCAGAAATTGCATCAATATTCAATTCTCTACTTCCAATATCTAGGCCTGTGCAAATCCCATCGCAAGACAAATGACTATTGACTGTTACAAGACCAACACTTCACGAACCGCGACAAGTACTTCATCATGAAACTGGCCATTCGATACGATGTACTACAGCATACTTACATTGACTATCTATCCGATAGGGATCTTCAGTAATGCCTATTTTCTGCAATCCGACCAGACTGAGAGGGAGAGGAGTGTCCCTTTTCTACAGACCCACAGAAATTGGCTGCACCGGGAGACTCTACAGAGTCACCATCGCGGTACCGAGTGTATT
>CAJWHX010000079.1 GCA_913040875.1 uncultured Pseudomonadota bacterium
CTTTAGTAATTGGAACATGGGCTGAAGGCCCGTTAACACCGTTTGTTGAAAAGTTTACTGCAGACACTGGAATTGAAGTCGATATACAAACTTTTCCTTTTAGAGATCTTTTAGCGACTTTAGAGGTAAGAGGAAATGCAAAGGCTGATGATATTGATGTAATTTTTGTTGATGCTCCGTTAGTACCATCATACGCTGTCAGAGGTATGATTGCACCTATGGACTCATATTTTTCAGATGCAAATGTAAATGAAATTTTTGCTCCAGCAGGTATTGCAGCAGCTTCATGGAATGGTGAAATGTATGCGCCGCCGCTAAATAACTCAGGACAGATATTGTACTACAATAAAGATCTTAACCTAGCGAAATTGCTATTGGTGTCATTTTAAGTGCTTATTTTGATGGAACAAATTGGAGTTGTCAAGATGGTTCATTTCTCTTTGACCAAGATGGTGACAAGATTCCCAGTTGGGAAGATTGTGATGATAGCGACGCAACATCCTACTCGACTTCAGACGATGGCGATTGCGATGGAACCCCCACAGCAAATGATTGCGATGATACAGACCCTGATTCTCCCACCATATTTGAAGATTATACATGTGATGGACCCGTTGAAACAGATTTCTTCCCGGATCCAAACGGTGTTACCATTCTTTGTCCGCGAGCAGATGTCGGAGACACTGGTATTGTAAATGGTGTTGTCTATACCAAACGAGATCGATCAGGTCTGAACCAACTGAGATACAACCAAGATTGGTCTGCTCTAGAAACTTCCTGTACCAGTGGAATTACCAACTTAAGTTATTTTTGTCCAAACATCCCGAATCCACATTACAGTTTCACTGGAGGCTGTGCCGGGTTCAATGCAGATATTGGAAGCTGGGATGTTAGCAGTGTAATCAATATGTCTTATATGTTCTACAGAGCAAAAATCTTTGATCAGGACATAGGAAGTTGGGATACCTCAAACGTTACGAATATGAGTGAGATGTTCAGACATGCCTCTTCGTTCAATCAAGACTTGTCTGGTTGGTGTGTCTCAAACTTCTCTTCTCAACCATCCTTCTTTGACACCAATGCGACTACATGGTCCCTGCCACGTCCAGTTTGGGGAGTTTGTCCGTAATACGGTTCAATGTAAACTCTCGAATACATCGAGGAACAATCAAGGGATCCGAACCACTCGAAACCCAATGTTGTGCGCTCCTGATCCACCACTCGTTTGAGGCTGTGCCTGTGCGCGAATTGAACTACCAACCTGATTGGGGTTGTTGTTGTAAGACCCACCTCTTCCTACAAACTTGAGATTTGTATTGGGAATCGTTCCGTACCAAGGATCCACTGTATAATTCATCGGGGGATATCCTTGGGAGAACACATCTCCCGTCCATTCATAGAGATTGCCGTACATATCATACAACCCAAATCCATTGGGACTCTTTTGACCGACTTCTTCTGGACCATCGGTATTTCCACAAAACCAAGCGTAATCTGCTAGGAATGGTTCAAGGACAGAATCATACACCCTGACACCTAGATTGCAATCGTACGAGTTCAAGTACCCACTAACTGCGGTGTTCACATCCGTACCACCACTCGTCCATATATCATACGTCCCCCCAGATCGTGCTGCATACTCCCATTCTGCTTCGGTCGGTAATCTGTACCCAGTACATAGATAAGGATTGTAGACGGAACTCCAAGAACAATCAACGGATATCGTACCTGAGTTGAAGCAACTGTAACAAGAGGTCAGTTGTGTACCGAACACATCGTTGTGTCTATCTGTTAAATGATTGGCAAAATCTGCAGCCATATACCACGTGACATAATTAATGGCATGCTCATCCCCTAAATATCGTCCTGGGTCCCCTGGATCACTCGAATTACGCCAGCCAGTTCCCATAATGGACTCATACATCCCCTGTGTTACTTCTGTAGTCATCGCATAAAAGTCAGTGCTTAACTCATAGCGCTGGAGGGGCTCTACACCGGCAGTGACGTAACTCATCTCGATAACGGGAGAATCTGATTGATCAGTTAATTCCATCAAAAAGTCACAGTCACATACAGTCACACTAGCAGTATTGGTGATGGTGTTCATGGTAATCCCATCGTCAACTTGTACTTCACAAGTCCACTCTTCAGAACGATTCAGAAGACTGGCGGGCAAAACAGACCCCGTAAACGTACCGCCAAGGCTACCACTCCATTCATAGCTGTAAGACAACGATTGACCATCTACATCCGTCGACATACCTTCACACGTCACATCTGTGACGTTTGGAACCGGTTCAAGAGGCGTTATGGACACGTTTGGAATGGATGGGTCACGATTGGCAATGATCTCTGATATCTGATTTTGAGCAGTCCCTCCATTGGTATCCATCACCGCGACAGTACAAGTCAAATCATCACCAGGCATGAGAGATGTTGTCGTCAAATCAAACAAGGCTCCTGATGCCAATAGACCAGTCGAATCCTGCCACGTGTACTGGGGAACACCTGTAAAAACGAGCTCATCCAGATCCGAGACCATACTGGTACACTCTACGCTCGTCTCATCGTTGTAAATCACACTGGGTGCAATCGAAATATTTGAAATCACAGGAAGCGTATTTTGTACAACCACTGATGTTGCACTGGTAACTGACGTCAGAGTATCTGTTGCAAATGCCTCACATGTAATCGTTTCTCCTACGGATCCCATCGGTACAGTAAAGGTTGTTCCCGATACGAGTTGACCACCCATCGACCATTGATAGGTCGTTGTAATGGTATCCCCTATATTAATATCTTCAGGAGTAGCGGAACAGGTCAGTAGCGCCCCTGTAGTTGCTGGGTTTGGTGTAATCTGTGGAGGGGTCGTAAAATATGGCGCCGAATTTTCTATCGTAACGGTGGCACCAATTGTGTCCTCTACACCACTCGTATCTCGAACCACAACACCACACTCCACCAAATCTGATGGGGCTACATCACTTGGTGTGAGGGTCAACTCAGCAGCCGAACCCAAATTAGCATTGGAGTTGGACAGATTTCGCCATGTATATTCATACGTCATCTCATCCATATCGGGATCTGACACCATCACCGTACATTCAAGAAAATCGTCTGCAAATGGTTGCGTCAGTGAAATATTGACACTGGAGATCTCCGGTGATCTATTCCCGATGGTAACACTGGCAAGATCTTCCCCCATTGCAGATTCACTATCGACAGTTCGTACTGTACACTGGATATCATCTCCAGGAGAGGCAAACGAAGGGGTCAATTGCAATTCCATATCTGTAGACGCAGACAATATATCCTGAGTCACATTCTTCCATTCATAGGTTGGAGTCAATGCTTCACCCTCTGGATCTTCTAGGTCTGCTGTGCACTGTAGGATCCCGTCGTTGTAGGCTGTACCTCCCACAGATGAAACTGTAACGTTGGACACTATCGGAGGCGCATTCACAACCTCTACCGTTGCTGCAGTAGATACCTCTCCGCCATTAAAATCGATGCCTGTAACGGTGCACGTCAACCTTTCTCTCGGCATCACATGCTCGACAGACACCATATAGAGTTCCGAGGTATGAATCTGTTGACCATCGTCAGTAGACCATGAGTATGTGGGTGTCAATTCCCCATCATCATGATCCAAAAACTCTGCGGAGCAACGCAACTGTTGACCAATTTGTATTGGGTCATTGGTTTCAGGAGTCTCAATATTGGCTTCTTGATCCACGAGTGGTAAAGTGTTTCCAACGGTCACGCTTACATCGTCTGGAAACGACCCCAAGACATCTCGTATAGAGACTTGACATGTGAGTTCTGCACCCACGTCAATTTCCTGTTCAGCCAAGTTCAGTACTCTTTCCTGTATTGATATCTCTTCATTTGCTACAAACCATTGATAATCAATCTCCAGTTCTAGTATCGCCTCTGAGGTGTAAAAGGGAGCAAATGTAGCTTCGCACCGAACTTCACTGGTGGTCGTAATTTCTAAATCGTCAGAAACAATCTGTACAGATTCAATGATGGATCTCAAGCGATCTTCTTTCGCAGCATCGTCAATATATAGATTGCAACCTGCGAGTCCAAATAACAACTGCATCATTACCATTTTGTCACTCCTGCCACCAACAATCCACCCGACACGATTCCCAAGCCTACACCACTAAGAATATAGGTTTGATTCTGCTGTTCCAATGCCTCAAGTCCATCGACACTGGTCATATATTTATCGTAGGTTTGTCCCGCCAAATAAAAGGACAAGGCACTCAACGAGGCTGTACCTATAGCGGTAAAACTCAAGTACGGACGCCTCTTATTAGAATTGCCAAGTTCCATTTGACTCTGGGCCAAATCTTCAACTCTTGTCGTAGACCAATCTTTACTGCCAGGAATCAATGTCCACGAATCATCTGCCGTAACAACGACATATTCACTGTATGGGGTACCCAACTGCAACGCTTTCAACAACTCCGTTCTAGATTGTTTCTCTTGCATCACGACATTCAAATCTGGGTCAAACGCATCAAACCCAATAACGTAGAAGTCAGAAACTTCTTCCACATCAATCAAATGACTGTGCAATTCTTCACCATACTGAAGAAGATGCTTGCCAGAGTGTAGTGTACTAGCATTGGAAGAGACCCGACCATCTACAGACACTTGAAGAGTCGACGGCAATGTGATGAGCGTAGATTTCGCAGAAAATTTGGTGCCGGTCAACGTTTCTTCAAACAGCCCTTTGCCACTGGGTTCATAAGTATCATCCCAAACCAACTCTTGATTCAGTGCAAACGCCTGTTTCCATTGAGAGACCGCGGCTGCTTCATCTCGTCGGTAGTAATGTGTTAAACCCGATATAAAATACACCTTCGAGAGTAGTTCAGACGACACAGTTTCATTCAAACATCGAAGGTCACCCTCTACTCGAAGCAGATGTCCGTCGGCTTGATCGAGTTCCATGTAGTTCAAAGCACTCTTTACGTTAGCCAAAGAGGCATTGACATCTGATAAGGTCTTCGGATACACCGAACAATCCCCTGTTGATTCCACATTGGAAAACTTCAAAGGGTATCTTTGCAAGTCCTTCCAGGTAAATATAACATCCGCATTGGAATAATACGTGTTTGCAAGCGCTCTTTGCTCTTCAGATTGTAAGACAACCAACTGATCGGCTTGCGCTTGTATACTCAACAAAAGCAGGATCATGATACCCCCCTCCATAGATGTGATTACTGAATCACATAGCACAATTGTGAAGGTTCTTCATATGCTTTCAACAAATCTAGTGTAGAACACCGAGAAATGCTCACTATCCAATCACGAGAGAAAATCTCCTTAGATTTATACTGTGGTCATCGCAATTAGAACGAGAACGCCACAAACATCATCAGTAGCAGCGTCAAGAACAAAACTCCTGCACCGAAAACCAAGAGACCAAGCGAGGCATAGCCCTGAACCGACCGTCTTTTGAGCCCTTCAGAATCTTCTCGGTTTGGATCTGAATCTTGCAATCGATTTCCAAGAGGCAGAAAGACAAACTGGCTAAGGATCAGTCCGTATACAATTGTCAGTAAAGCGACTGCAAACGCAGGCCCTATGACACTAGGATCATCTATACCCACCAACATTTTGACTAGCCCAATAAACGTCCCAAGCGGACCTGCGGCTGCAGCAAATCTAGAGGCATCTTGGAACACCAACTCACCTTTTGGGAACGCTTCACTTGGGTTGTCAGACAACGCTAGTCGAAAAGCCTTGAGCACATCGGCTACAGGGTGGATCGCTATCGTTCCGCAAGCGGTAGCTCCAAGCACCAAAAGTAGCGATGGCAAATCCAAAAACATTCCCAAATCAAAGCCACCAAAACCCATCCCGGATACAATCAATGCACTAAAAATAACTGTACAGACAATCAACCGCATATTCAACTCCAACTAGAAGATTTACATGTATTATACGTCTTTCGATGGATGTTTCTGAAGTTTTTTAGCAACTGTGGAAAATGCTCAATGCCTCACTCAACGTCGAACCCCTTCAAGATTCACAAACAGCTGCAGCTCATCACCGATGCCTTCGCGTACGATTCCGAACTCTTCTAGTGAGATCGTAAACTCAGTTTCCAACCCGTATCGCTCATTGCCAAATGGACCAATCCCCTCTCCTGTCTTGAATACATCCACCCTCAACGGAAGGATGACTCCGTGTAGCTCCAAGGGTCCCGTCACCAACCAGTGACCTGCATCAGCCTGCTCAATGGTCTCAGAGTGAAACTGTACGACGGGATTGCTCCAGACCGCGAGATAATGGGCACTGCGAAGATGCAGATCTCGAAACCAGTTGTCGGTGTCCACGCTTCGTGTACGAGCGGTTGCCTGTACCGATATGAGTTCTCCGTTCTTCCCTGTTTCAAAGGTTCCTTTGAACCGTACAAAGTGACCCCACGTATAACCGGCATCATGGTGTTGCGCTTTGAACTGTATCGCACTGTGCTCAGAGTCTATTTTGTATGCACCCGGTTGTTGTGGAGGATGCGGTCCGCCTTTCGCCCAAACGAGTCCAGACCACAGATACAACAAGAACAACACCGACAATCTAGACAATACAGCGACCATGGCCAAATACGACATTCTTTTTTTGTCTATCATCACCCATAACCCTTTACTCAAATGTGTACTTAGAGGCATCATTCTCCTTTTCATCAACACGAAGTCCGACTGAGGTCATCAATACACCTCAAAATCTTTTCTCACATACATCCCATATCGAATATAAACCCATATACCAACGTACACAAGATACACTAGCAAACCTTGGAATTTGTCATGCACAGCACCTTCACCATTCTATTACAAGGACTTCTCACCCAAAGTGCGTTCGCAAACCCAAACTATGATGGCCCCGAAATCTCACATCAGTTTTCGACAGCACGACCAAATACGTTGACGGTATGTGATGAAGAACGGTTCAACACCTCGATTGAAGTCTACAAAATGTGTACGAAAGCACAACAAGCTGCTGAAAACTTTGCCGAACAGTTTGCCGGTCAAGAAGGTGCCATCCAAGGCTATCTACGAGGGTACACATGGGGTTTATACAGTTCGACGACAGTGACTCAAGACAGTGAACGGTGGATGGCTGTCGGGTTACAAGAGGTGGATACGCTGAGCCAATATTGGAAACCTGCAATGACCGAAGGCGCTACAGTTGGGGCACAGAAGGGTTCTCAATCCGCAAATGAAGAAGTGGTTCAGCGGTTTCGTAAAGCGGTCAATACAACTTCGTTTCCCAGTTCATCATTCTCGGTCCCTTCTTCTGACTATGAACCCAAAAGCAATGCCTACATCATTTTTGTACGGAAAGACTCACCAATTCCAACCGCGGAAGCATTGTTAAATTCCGATGAATTCCAGCGTCCTGTACCCATATTCGAGTCGATCAACGGCACACCATTTGTTGAAAGGAGTCAAACCCCAGTAGCATTCTGGTATAGCAATGAAACCACAAATACATATGTAAATGAGACCGGAACCTATGCATTGAACACTGAAGTTTGGTCATCGATGAACCGGGCTTTCAACGTATGGAAAAACCATCCCTACTTCACTGACGACGTTGCCGTATACTCTCGATTTGTCAATACAGGAGAACGTACCGGTGCACCTGCATCTGAAGGCACCGTAGACGACACGAAACTCGGTCTACTCATGTCCGACTTATACGAAGTGGTATTCCAAGTCAATTACGAACACTGGGCCAATTATTACTTCTCTAAATCCTTTCAACAGCAGTTAAACAACGGCCAACTGGCTGGTGAGCGCTTGGGTAAAGACATCGGTAGTCAAATTGCGATAGAGCGAGGTCTTGAACAGGCTTTCAACGACAGATTTATCGCAGAGGGACGTGCAGCATACCAAGACTCCTACCACGATGCGTACACAAATACATTTTACGACACCTATGATGACTACGCCAAAACACCACACTTAGAACTCAGTATTGATCGGGTGATCGGAACTGTCGATGACGGTATCATTCAGCCAGGGGAACCCATTCAGTTGGAGTACCGCATCACCAATATTGGAGGGGTATCAGCCACTGGGGATATCAATGTCAAGGGATCTATCCAAAACCAAACAACGCAACGGACGACAAGAATCATGGCGTTGACATCCGAACAACGAACCACAGCCATCATCGCCGATATCGACCCTCGCTTGCAGGCTCGAGACAAAGCCACCATCAAAATGACCATTAACGATACCAGTGCCAGCATTGAGCAAGTCGTGAACCGTTTGGTGGAGATTGTGACCCAAGACATCAACATTGATACTTTAAAGGGATCTGGACAAATCGCAATCACAGCCAAAAATCTATCCACCAAACCCACTAGAGGAGACGTCTCTGCCACCCTAAGCATTGATGAACAGTCAATTTCACTCTCCGTCGGACCCATCTCAGCTGGAAAGACAAAGACCATTCGGTTGGACATTTCCGATCTGAACCCATTGACCATTATTGAAGGAAAACAGAAGGCGTCCGTTACGCTGTACCACAAGAGTGAAGCGATGGATACACAATCGGTCTCGATTCAATCACAGAATCCCAACCAAGAACTCATTCAGTACTTTGATCAAATGGTGAACGGTCGAGGATCGATTCCGTCTACAGTAGCCATGCCCGATCAAATAGACGCCATCATGGCTTCCATTGTTAGAAGCAACAGAAGTGAAGTGGCTCAACACAACAGTCCAAGTGCCACAAACATCTTTCGGAAGACACCTGGAGAAACCTATGTCGGGATACTTTCGCAGACATTTTCCAGTCACAACCAATCCGAGTTCGCTGTCGAATACTATGACAAACTAGCGCGTATGCTCATCAAAGAAACCTCTCAGTTCAATCCATTTCTCGGGATGTCTCCAAAACGTAAACACTATCGAAAATTGGTGCGCTCATTCGCTAAGGATTCAGCGTTAAAGTAACCCTTCGATCCTGACAGGATCGATCATTTCATCCACAATGAGATTGTGTAGTTCGAAACCTGACTGACCGAACAAGGAGCAGCACCACCTTGCTGGACGTTCTGCCAAGCACAAGAACTCATCCGTATCGAACAATATTGTCCAGAATTGTTTTGTCCAATACCATACGAGCAATTCCCTTGCGTATAACTTGAGATTGGTTGATTAAAAGTGGCATTGGTGTAGGCGATTCCGCAATCCGTATCCAGTGGAATATTGGTAGACCCATAGGAACCAATGAGATTCAACCAATTGATCACACATGCGGGTTTGAACCACGTGTAGTCTTGTATGGACCCATTGACGGATGTACTCACGATTCTCCAAGCCACATCGGGCGCAAACCGCTGAATCTTATCGTTCCCGTATCGAAAGGTACCATCTGGATCGAACCCAATATTCAAATTGATATCTTGGTCTGTCAGCGTAAACTGCTCAGAAGGAACTTGGCGTCCTGCAAGCGTCCATCCACCTCCCTCTGTTGTCATGTCACAGTAGACTTCAAACGGGTCGTTCAACTGCTCTGGATCCACTTCATAAATGCCATCCCCTGTTGACAAACCATTGTCCAAAATCATCGCACAGTCTTCGCACATTTGAATACTACCATCACCATCATCACAATCTTCTCCATTGGAAACTGAGTCGTTGACTGGACAGCCAGTAAACTCGGTAGTGGGATCACCAAACCCATCACCATCCGAATCGGTGTAAAATGGACCAAGAGAATTCCCTTCGTCAATCTGACCATCACAATTGTTATCCGCACCATCGCAAACATCCATTGCCAGTGGATTGATGTACTGATCGGTATCATCACAATCATCTGCGTTGAGTACTTGATTCACAGAAGGAGAACAAGCCAAATCAATGTTGCCGGCATCGCCATATCCGTCTCCGTCTAAATCTGCATAGACCACGTCACTCGGTTGATAGATCACTGCCAAATCATCATCATCTGCCATCCCATCACAATCGTTGTCGACACCATCGCACATTTCGAGCGCAGTTGTGTTGACAGAAGGATTGGTATCATCGCAGTCTGAGCTATCACCAACATAGCCTGTGGGAGCCTGACAAGCTGTTGTTGTAAATTGTGTCCCTCCAAAACCATCTTGGTCATAATCAAGGTACCACGTAGATCCATTGGCTACCCCACCATCCTGATCATCACTGAGTCCATTGCAATTGTTGTCCACGCCACCATCACAAACTTCTGCTGCATCCGGTGAGATGGAAATGTCTGTATCATCACAATCTAGATTGTTCGCAACGTAGTCAGATGGAGCAGAACAAGCCAGCACCCCTATTCCGGCACCGTAGCCATCTAAGTCATCATCAAAGAACCACAAGGACGATCCAATCGCACCGGTTTCATCTGTTTGCCCATCGCAATTGTTGTCGGCTCCATCACACTCTTCCATGTCGGAAGGCGATACGGTTCCATCCGAGTCATCACAATCGTCTGAATTTTCTACTGTTCCAGGTGGCCGAGTGCATGACTCAACCTCTACGGCTGGATTTCCGTAGCCGTCCATGTCTTGATCTGCATAGTAAACGGTCGTCACATCCTCATCCACCGACTCATCACAATCATTGTCTACGCCG